>JBHADM010000133.1:0-21813 GCA_041855045.1 Bacillota bacterium
AAAATAAGAGAATATAGAATTATTAGTTCTAAAATAAAAAAACAATATAAAATTGCGTTATTAAGCGACTATCATAATGCGCCCTATCGAAAAATCATTGAAATTTTTCCTGGAAATATAGATTTGATTTTAATACCCGGTGATTTTTGTATGCGCATTTTTAAAGGCATGTGGAATCACGGACGTGTGATCGATTTTATTCAGGAGTTGGTAAAAATGGCGCCAGTATACTGCTCTATGGGAAATCATGATAAAGCCAGCATGTCTGATAGTGATTTTGTCAAACTGATAGAAAAGGCAGGGGCAAAACTATTACTCAATGAGTCTGTTGATTGGGCAGAACTCCATATTGCTGGCTGGTATCATCAATCTGCCAGTCCTTTCCAAGTAAATGATTTGTATGTAGATGATCAATTTAATATATTACTCAGTCATAAACCGGAATGGTTCCCTCAATATCTGCAAGAAAGTAAATTTGAGTTGGTATTGTCCGGACACGCGCATGGCGGGCAATGGAATCTGCTGAATACACCTATATTCGCTTCCGGTCAGGGCTTGTTTCCGAAGCTGACAAAAGGTTTGTATTTTGATCGGCTGCTGGTGACAACCGGAGTATCCAACCCCGTTGTCATTCCAAGATTTGGAAATCCAAAAGAAATTGTACTCTTATCATTGTTGCCGTCAAATTAAAATGCAATCTACTGTTTTTAGTCAAGTGGTATTAGTAAATTTGATAAATAAAAAAGTCCTATGCATTACTGCACAGGACTTTTTTATTTGGTACCTCCAACGGGACTCGAACCCGTGATACCGCCTTGAGAGGGCGATGTCTTAACCGCTTGACCATGGAGGCATAATACGAAAAGTATGATAGTTATTATAGCATGAGTTTGTTTCTCTTGCAAGTATTATTTTATAAAAACTCTTAGATGATAAAGGCGTACTTTTAAAATTAATGACATATTTTAATTCGTATTTTATATTGACGATCTTTTGTTTCTAATGTACAATAGTAACAGTAATACAAATGTATTAATCGAATAAATATCGGGAGTTGTGGCTAAAAGAATGTCCGTATTCGACAAGTGTTCTACTGCCGCACTTAAAAAGAATAAAAATAATTGAGTTCATTAATACGAACTATAAATTTTTTATGGAGAATGATATGGAACGTAAAGACGATGGTTTGGGTTTTCTGTTGCGTTATGAAAATGTAGCTTGGTATGAAAATGGCATAGTTCGCATTTTAGACAGAAGAGTGTATCCCCGTCAAATTCAGTTTGTGGAATGCAAAACGCACATCGAGGTGGCGCAGGCCATTACAGATATGGTCACGCAAAGCGCAGGACCGTATACGGCTGCAGGTATGGGAATGGCGCTGGCGGGCTTCGAAGCCAAGGATTTATCCAAAACAGATCAAATCGCTTTTTTACAGCAGGCGATGCATAAAATTGCAAACGCGCGGCCGACTACAGCCAATCGTATGGCATTGATTACGGAAGGCTGTCTACGGGCGGCAGTGCATGCAATCGATAGAGATGAAGACCCTATCCAAGCTATGTTTATGCGCACGGTGGATTCATTGAACCGTCGATATTCCCGAATGGAGATAGTAGGGGAACACCTCGCAAAGCTCTTTCCGCAAGAGGGCAGCATATTGACCCAGTGCTTTGGGGAAACCATTGTTGGCATGATGCTGCGCGCAGCAAAGAAAATGCAAAAAAAAATTAAGATTTATTGTGCCGAAACCAGACCCTACCTTCAAGGAGCGCGCCTGACGGCAAGCGTTGCAGCCGAAATGGGTTTTGATACAAGTGTGGTTTCCGATAATATGATAGCTTATTTGATGGAACATCACGGCATAGATGTGTTTACCTCAGCGGCAGACACTATTGCCAGGGATGGACATATTGCCAATAAGGTAGGTACGTTTCAAATTGCTATATTATGTCAGCGTTTTGGAATTCCATACTTTGTTACCGGCATTCCAGATGCAGATAAATACAGCGGCAAGGATATCATTATTGAGATGCGCAATCCGGAAGAGACATTAAGCTGTCATGGAATCAAGCACACCTTACCTGAAGTTAAGGGAGTATATCCTTCTTTTGACATCACGCCACCTAAACTGATTGACGGTGTGGTGACCGATAAAGGTGTATTCTCACCCTATGACCTTGCTTCCTATTTTGAAACGGAAACAGGAGTCTATTATTAGTCGTTTTCGCATAAGCGTAAACTTATATATTTTGTGGGAGGATTCTATAATGAAAAGAACACTGGCAATTGTATTGGCGATTTTAATGGTATTCAGTATTATTTCTGCGTTTATCGGTGCAGAGGCGGAAGGTGTGAAACGCATCGCCATCGTTTGTGATCCGGTAGGCGTAAATCCTTTTCTTACTCAAGTTGTGGATAAAGCAAAAGAGATGAAAGAAGCAGGCACATATCAGTTTGAGTACTCTGTTATTGAGTGCAGTGACGATACCGCTTGGGGCGAAAACATTCGTGCTGCTGTGGAAGAAGATTACGATCTTATCATCGGAGTGGGTTGGCAGGCTGCAGATCCGCTGAACGCAGTTGCAACACAGTTCCCGGATAAAGCTCAGTATATTTGCATAGATACTATATGCGATAATCCCAAAGTAAAGAGTTTTATATTTAAACCGGAAGAGGCTGCTTTTCTGATTGGTGCAATTGCCGCTTCTATCGGCGCAGACATGGGCAAACCCAATGGCCCCTTCGGCGGTGTTCACGTAAATCCGGGAGAAGGCAGCTGGCCGTGGAGATATGGATATATGGAAGGCATTCGCGCCATTAATCCTGATATCCAAATGAGTGATTTCATTTTCAATTATACCAAATCCTATACAGATGCGCCTTTGGCAAAAGAATTGGCTTTGCAGCAAGCTGCTTTAGGCTGCCCTTTCATCAATGCCGCAAGTGCTGTTGCTGATTTTGGTACATTTGAAGCAGCGTTGGAAAAAGGCTTCTACACATCTGGACAGGATGCCGACAGAACATCACCGGACAATCCTAATATCGTAACCACGCAAATCAAGTATACAGGCTTGGTAACCGAAATGGGTATCAAGGAATTCTTTGAAGGCGGTATACAACCAGGCGTGGTTGAATTGGGACTGAAAGACGGTGCAGTTGGTGCAGTATATATTACCGATGACGGTGTAAATCCAAGAAGCGCTGTATTGACCGATGCCATCGTGGAAAAAGTACGTGGCTTGGCTGAAAAAATTAAAAGCGGAGAGCTTGTAATCACTCTTCCCGCAGAGACAGACTATAAATAAACAAAGGCGAAAAAACTATGTTGCTTGAAATGAAGCATATTACCAAAAAGTATGGTGACTTGCTTGCAAATGACGACATCAGTATTTCACTGGAAACCGGAGAAATCCTGGCTATAATTGGTGAAAATGGGGCAGGCAAAACAACCATCATGAAAATATTGTATGGTTTGGAGCAGGCCAATGCAGGTGAAATTTATCTTAATGGCGCATTGCAGGATTTTAAAAACCCCAGTGATTCCATTCATAAGGGAATAGGAATGGTTCAGCAGCATTTTATGCTGTTTGAACCATTTACTGTAGCAGAAAACATCGTCTATTCCAGAGAACCCAAAAAAGGTATGTTCATGGATATGGAGCATGCAAAGAATATTGTGCGTGATCTGGGTACTAAATATGAATTAAAGCTGAATCCTGACGATAAAATCGAAGATATGCCCGTAGGACTCCGCCAACGTGTAGAGATACTGAAAGTTTTGTATCAGGATGCCAATATCATCATCTTTGACGAACCTACAGCCGTACTGACCCCACAGGAAGTAACTGATTTAATCGTAACCATAAAGAATCTTTCCAGGCTGGGGAAGAGTATAATCATCATTACACATAAATTACGGGAGGTAATGGAATTAGCCGACAGGGCGGTTGTGTTGCGCGCCGGTAAGTTTATTGCCGAACGAAAAATCGAGGATACTTCTATTGAGGAACTATCCTACTTGATGATAGGGGAGCAGATTCCGCAAAAAGCCTTTGAACCTACCGATTATCATGGTAAAGTTCTGGAAATTAAAAACCTTAGCGTGTTCAACAAAATGGGATACAAGGTAGTAAACAATTTATCCCTGCATGTTAATGCAGGGGAAATTGTCGGAATAGCAGGCGTTTCCGGCAATGGACAGTCCGAATTGGAACAAGCATTGTTGGGTTTACTCAAAACGAGTCAAGGGAGTATCTTGTTGCAAGGAAAAGAGATCACGAACTTATCCGTGCTAAAACGCCGCCAGGCCGGAGCGGCGATGATCCCGGAGGATCGCTACAGATGGGGCTCTGCAACCGCGGCAAATATCATTGAGACATCCCTGATGGTTCATCATCGCAAAGCTGCAATGTCGCATAAAGGCATATTTAAGAAAAAACAGATGCGTGCTTTTGCAAAAGAAGTTGTGGATGACTTCCAAGTTAAGGTGGAAGATATATATGACAAAACCGGCTCTTTGTCCGGCGGTAATGCGCAAAAACTGATTGTCGGTCGGGAACTTAAACAACAAACGCCTTTGTTGATTGCTTGTGAGCCCACTCGTGGCGTGGACATTGGTGCCATGGAATATATTCATGACAGATTGTTGGAGAAAAGGAAGAACGGCGATGGCGTATTGCTCTTTTCATCGGAGCTATCGGAAATTATGAAGCTTTCAGACCGTATTTATGTGATGTACGAAGGTACGATAGCCGGCGAACTAAAACGTGGACAATGTACGGAAGAAGAAATAGGACTATTGATAGCCGGAGGAAAATTGAATGAAAAAACAGAGTAGATTCCTCCGTAAAGTTTTGCGTCCGTTTGCGCAGCCAGTGTTTGCCATTGCGCTGTCCTTGCTTGTTGGCGCGATTGTTATTGCCGTTGCAAATGAAAATCCCTTGGAAATCTATCGTATTATGTTTCGGGGAGCTTTTGGCAGCCAATATTATTTGTTAACCACATTAAACCGCGCAACACCTATTATAATATGCGGTCTTGGCGCGTCGATTGCATGGAGTTCCAACCTCATGGGCATAGGCGGCGAAGGACAGATGATAATGGGCGGTTTTACCTGCGCCATCGTAGCATATTATATGCCCGGATCCCCGGCTTTAAAGATTGCCGCAGCCGTTCTTGCAAGCGTTATGGTTGGTGGTTTGTATTCCGCCTTGAGCGCCTGGCTGCTTGAAAAATTTGAAATGAGTTTGGCGATATCAACCTTGATGCTAAACTATGTGGCACATTTTTTTACCATGCACTTTGTGTCAAATGTCTTTTTGAACACGGTTGGCGATAGAAAGCTGATACAGACCGAATTGTTGGACAAATCCTTATACATTCCTAAGATCTTTGAAGGTTATACACTGCACTATGGTTTTGTGGTAGCCATTGCTCTGGTGTTTTTTATATGGTGGATGAACCGCAACACCGTGTTTGGTTATGAGACAAAGATGACGGGATATAACATCAATTTCTGTAACTATGGCGGTGTACAAGGACGCAAAATTATGTACGCTGTACTCTTTACTTCCGGCGCCATTTGTGCATTGGCAGGCGTAGGAGAGGTTTTGGGAAATCAATATCGCTATATACATAATTCCTATGTCTCCACCAGTTATGCGTGGGTGGGTTTAAATGCTGCGCTGATATCAAACTACAATCCTATCGGTGTGCTGATAACTTCTGTTATTCTATCCGGTATACAGACCGGCGGTGCAAGCATTGCTCGTAATACCAGTATTCCTATAGAGATTTCTCAGGTTATACAAGGTTGTGTAACACTGTTTATCTCAGCTAAGATTGTAATCAATCTCAACAAAGGGCGTAAGAAGGTGAGCAAATGAATGTAGATGCCAATTATTTTGCGGTGGTATTTAACTCTACTATCCGCATGATGACACCAATACTCTTTGTTGCGATTGGATCCGGTTTATGCAACCGTGTGTTTATTTTTAATGTGGGTTTGGAAGGAATGATGCTTTCCGGCTGCTTTGCGGCGATTGCAGTAAACTTCTATACCGGCAGTGTGATTGCCTCCGTTGTTGCTGCCATGCTTTGCAGTTGCTTGGTTGCGATAATTGCAGGCGTTTTCATGGTGAAGTTTAAAGGGGCAATGCTGGTTGTCGGTGTGTCTATCAATGTATTGATTAGTGGATTGACTACATTTTTTATGCAGATTGTATTTGGCGTGCAAGGTGCATATGTAAGCCCTGCTCTGGTGAGCCTTCCAAAAATCAATGTTGATTTTTTAAAGGGAAATCAAATACTGTATACCATGTTTAGCGCGTTGACTTTTTTAGATGTATTTGCCTTTATTGTAGCGATACTTGCATATTTCTTCCTGTTTAAAACGGTAAGCGGTTTTCGTTTGCGCAGTGTAGGCATCAATAAGGTTGCTGCGGAGAGTTTAGGCATTAAAGCGGAGCGTATTCAAATTTTAACCATTGCTTTTTCCGGTTTATTGTCGGGGTTGGGTGGCTGTCTCCTTGTAATGGGCGGTGTGACTTTGTTTGCGCAGAATATTACAAGCGGCCGCGGATTTATCGCCATGGCTGCGGCAAGCCTGGGCTCCGCGCATCCTTTGGGAACGATTGTTTCCTGCGCATTCTTTGGATTTGCGCAATCCATTGCCAATATGCTCCAAAACACAAATATGAGCAGCGAACTAACTATGCTGATACCCTACGCTGCCACCATAGTCAGTTTAGCGCTGTTTCAATCCATTAAGAAACATCGCATGAATAAACGCAGTTTAGCGCGAAAATAGGAGGATTTATGCTCACAAATTATACCTTTGAATATTTTCAAAAGAGTGCGGATTATGTAAAGTCAATTATTAAGGACACACCAAAAGTAGCGGTTGTGCTGGGCTCATGCCTGGGACCTCTTGCCGATGAAGTCGAAAACAAGATTGTGATTGACTATGCCGATATCCCAAATTTTTTGCTTTCAACAGTGGAGTCCCATGCAGGAAAATTGATTTACGGCACACTGAATGGGATAAAAGTCATCTGCATGTCCGGTCGTTTTCACTACTATGAGGGTTATGACTTTGAGCAGTTGACAGTACCTATTCGTCTGTTTAAGTTGCTGGGTGTAAAATATTGTATTCTGACCAATGCAGCGGGCGGCATCAACGAAACCTATTATGCCGGTGATTTAATGATCATCAAAGATCATATTAAACTGAACGGTGCCAGTCCTCTGCGCGGCCGGAACATTTCGGAGTTTGGGGATAGATTTTTTGATACCAGCGATATGTATACTAAATCTTTGCGGGATATTGCCAAATCTCTTGCCGGCGAAACCAGCCTGAACGTGCATGAAGGCACTTATTATTTCGCAGTTGGCCCTAACTTCGAAACACCGGCGGAAATCCGCGCAATGAGGATACTGGGCGGAGATGCGGTAGGCATGTCCACCGTCACTGAAGCGATCACCGCAGCTCACTGTCAAATGCCTCTGCTGGCTATTTCCCTCATTACCAATATGGCTGCAGGTGTTCTGGAACAACCGATTACCACTAAGGAAGTCGATGAAACAGCCAATCGTTCAGCCAAACTATTCCGCGACTATTTGAAGAAAATCATTTCCAGAATCGGAGAATAATATACGTTTTAAACACTCTTGATAAGAGTGTTTTTTAAATTACGATATAGTAAATGAATATATGTTTCGTAAAAATCATATCATAAAAATATAATTTTAGTCTAAAAAAATACAAATATAGTATTGACAAAGTGAGTCCCACCTATTATATTGTAATTAGGTTTCCTAATAGAGAACTAATGAATGACAATACGGAACAGGAAATAAATAAGGAGGGATTTATATGGGCTTTCATATCAATGCCGGTGTATGGCCGACCGAGATAACTTTGTTTAATGCGGACGGCAGTATCGATTATGCTGCAAACCGGGAGTTTGTTGCACGTCTGCTGCATATGGGTTGTGACGGCGTTTTTGCCATTTGTCAATCGTCCGAAATGTTTTTTCTAAACATTGAGGAGAAAGTAAAGCTTGCAAAAGCGGTAAACGATGCGGTAAAAGGAAAGGCTTCTATCGTTGTTTCAGGCCATACGGCGGATAGTTTGGAGCAGCAGATCCATGATTTAAAACGTATGGAGGACGTGGGAGCAGATGCGCTGGTATTGGTCAGCAATCGTCTGGTCTTGGAAAATGACAGCGACTTTATCAAGAATACTGAAGCCATATTAAATGCTTTACCGGACAGTAATTTTGGTTTTTATGAATGCCCTTATCCGTTTTTGCGCTTGTTAAGCGATGAAGAGTTGAAATGGTGTGCAGATTCCGGGCGCATTAAGTTTTTAAAAGATGTCAGTTGTAATAAAGAAATTGAGAGCAGGCGTGTAAATATCGTAAAGGGAAGCGAATTGAAGCTGTTCAATGCCAATACTCAGACACTGCTGCATTCCCTTCGTGAAGGTTATTACGGATATAACGGCGTAATGGGCAACTTCCATATTGACATATACAAGTGGCTATTCCAGAATATACACCATGAAAAAGCAGAATATGTGCAGCAGTGGTTGTCACAAACCTGTGAAATAGAAAAATATTTGTATCCTGTCTGCTGTAAATATTATCTGCAACTAAAAGGCTATCCCTTCAGTATTCATACAAGAAGCAAAAATGCTTCGGATTTGACGCTCGAAACAAAGAAGATGGTCGCAGATCTGATCTGCCAGGAAACAGAGCTAAGACAGGAATTGGGTTTAGCTGTTCAACAATGATTCTAAAAGCATTTGCTTTTAAATATTAAGGAGGAACTTATGAAAAAATTTGTATCTATCGTGTTGTCTTTCATTCTCATTATGACCTTGGCACAGAGCGTTGCCAATGCACAGGATACCATAAAACTGATATTCAGCACCAACTGTACCATGGGGGATGCCCATGACAACGCAGCTCTTGAGTTTAAGCGTGTTTTAGAGGAAGTATCCGGCGGTAAAATGCAAGTGGAATATCATAACCAGGGTGTTTTGTATAAACAGGATGCAGAGCTGGCAGCTGTGAAGAGCGGCGCTGTGGATATGGTATATTTAAGCGCACCATGGCTTTCGGAAAACTCTCCTTGGGTATCCATGTTTGGCGCAGGTTACATTTTCAAAAGCTATGAGCAGATGACAGAAGTCATGAATGGCGAAATTGGACACAAAGTGTTTGAACGTATCGCGCAGGAGCAGGGTGTTTTGCCTCTTTCTGCTTATTATCTGGGTACAAGACAATTAAACCTGATTGAGGATAAGGAAATAAAGGTACCTGCTGATTTGAAAGGCGTAAATCTTAGAATGCCTACCAGTGAATCCTGGATTAAATTGGGTCAGGCAATGGGCGCCAACCCAACACCGGTTGCATTCTCTGAATTATATCTGGCATTGCAGACCAAAACGGTAGATGGGCAGGAAAACCCACTTCCAACTGTAATCAAGGCAAAGTTCTACGAGGTTACCAAGTCAGTTACCATCACCAATCACCTGGTAGATCAGGTATGGCCAACCATTAACCAACAGGTTTGGAACAGCCTTACCGACGAGCAAAAAGCTTGGGTAATAGAAGCTGCTGAAGCAGGCAGAAAAGTTTGTGACGAGCAGAACCTGAATACAGAGAAAGATGCCGTTGCATTCCTGAAAGAAAAAGGATTGAGTGTATATGAGGCTGATATCGATGCATTCCAAAATGCAGTAATGGAAGCTTACCTGGCAGACAGTGCATTCGTGAAAGATTGGGATATGGCATTGCTGGAAGAAATTCGTAAATAGTTTACAAAATTATTAATATCATTAACTTGAGGGTATCTTGTATACCCTCAAGTTAAAATGAGAGGTGTCTATGAAAACCTTAAAGTTTATTGTGAAATTGCTGCGGGATATTATTGAAGTCTACATTCCAATGTTGGCTCTGATATCTTTATTTATTGTTTTTTTAACACAAGTCTTTTTTCGGTATATTATGAATAACCCGCAGACATGGACAATGGAAGCCGCATTGGTGTGTTTTGTCTGGCTCGTATTGCTTGGCGCAAGCTATGCGCTCAGAAAACAGACCCATGTAACATTTAAACTTGTCTATGACAGATTGCCACACAGAAACAAACATATTTTAAGTATGCTTGGGAATCTGCTCCTGATATTTACATTCGTGGTTCTTATCAAACCGTCGTATGATTTTATACAGTTTATGAGCTTTCAGTCCACCTATATTTTTAAAATTCCATTTTCCATTGTGTATGCTCCGTTCTTATACTTTAATTTATCCGTAATTTATTATCAGTGTGTGGAGTTAATTGAGTCTGTATTGTCTGTAAAAAAAGGCAAAGATATTAGTATTATCGATCGACAGAGCTCTGCATTAAACCAATTTATTGAAAAAATTAATAAAGGTGGTGAGAAGGCATGAGTCTGGCCTTAATTATTGCAATTATAGTATTTGTACTTGTATTTGTTTTAAAAATCCCGATTGCAATGGGAATGATTGCATCCGGTGTATTTTATTTTCTGTTCAGTGATATACGTCTGGGCTTGCAGCAGATCGCAAGCTCCATGGGCAATATGATTTTCTCAAGCTATGTTCTGATTGCCGTGCCGCTGTTTATTTTCTCCGCAAACATTATGAACAGCGGTAAAATAACGAATTTGATTTTCAAATTTGCAAATGCCTTGGTTGGCAGGCGGGCGGGCGGATTAGGCCATGTGAATGTATTGGCTTCGCTTATCTTTTCGGGTATGACAGGCTCTGCCATAGCCGATGCTTCTGGCTTGGGAAAAATGGAAATTGAGGCAATGCGTGAAGCCGGTTATGATGACTCTTTCAGCTGTGCTATCACTTCAGCATCTGCAACCATTGGACCCATCTTTCCGCCTTCTATTCCTATGGTCATTTATGCGATGTATTCCAATACCTCAGTAGGAGAGCTGTTTTTAGGCGGAACTCTTCCGGGGGTGATGCTCGCATTGGCTCTTGCAATCTATGTTGCAATCGTGGCAAAAAAGAGAAATTATCCACGTGGAGACAGAATGCCTATACGTGACTTTTTAGTATTTACATTTAAAGCGATTCCGGCATTGCTCACGCCCGTAATTCTTCTGCTGGGTATCTACACAGGTGTTATGACGCCTACCGAAGCAGGTGCTGTTGCAGGTATCTACGCGCTTGTTATCTCCGTCATATTCTACAAAAGTCTGGGATTGAAAGCGTTTATAGCAGTATTAAAGCAATCTGTATTGGATGTTGGCGGTATCAGCATCATGGTTGCGGCAGCTTCCGTTATCTCCTATATTGTTGCAAGAGAACGATTAGCGGTGAACCTTGCCAATTTTGTACTGAGCATCACGGACAGTCAATTGATGTTTATCACATTATCCAGTATAATGATTTTAATACTTGGAATGTTTGTAGACACGAGTGTTATCCAGTTTATCTTTATTCCTATGCTTCTGCCTTTGGCAATTCAGCTGAATGTAGACCTTATCCATTTCGGTGTTCTAACGACATTGAATATGATGATTGGTTTATCGACGCCGCCATTTGGCATGCTTCTGTTTATTACATCAAACATCAGCGGTACGGATTTAAAAGATATTATTCGGGAAAACTGGTATCCGTTGATTGCGATGTTTGTTGTTCTGATATTGGTAACCTACTTCCCATTCTTTAGTACATTCATTCCAAATCTATTGAGAGTAGGATGATTACAGTCTTGGATAATAGAAAAATCAAAGTAAAATCATTAGAAAAGGCACTTAAAATATTGGAGTGTTTTACTGTGGAACAGCCGGAATTGGGCATTGCGCAAATTGCCGAGACCCTGGATTTATATAAGGGCAATGTGCATAATATCGTATCCAGTTTTGAAAAAATGGGCTATTTAGAACAAAATCCCATTAATAAAAAATATAGGTTGGGTATGAAACTTTTGGAGTTTACCTATATCATTAATTCCAACATCCATTATCAAAACTTTGTGTACGATATCATTTGCGAAATTGCCGCGGAGCTCTCCTGTAGAGTGTATTTTGCAATTCCAAAAAACAATAAGGTGTTTTATCTGAACAATGCACATTATCCGACGAAATACCATGTGACGCCATACCGTATCATTATAGGTGAAACAGCCCCAATGTATTGTACATCACTTGGAAAAGCAATGCTCGCTTTTATGTCCAAGGATAAGCAGGAGGAAATTTTAGCACTCCCCAGAAAGAAATTTACCCGCAACACCATACTGGAACTCAGTGATTTAAAAACAGAACTGCAGACAATTCGAAACCAGGGCTATGCTATAGACGATGCAGAGCATGAACAGGGTATCAAATGCTTGGGTGTACCGGTTATCAGCCGTGGGGAAGTGGTAGCAGCGTTGAGCGTGTCCATGTCAAAACCGGAGTTTGACGATGCGATGATCAACAAATACTATTCCTATTTGCTGCGTGCTGCAAATGAAATAAAAACATTGTTTTAGGAGGTAAATATGGTACTGGATAATATCACAAATATCCAAAAATATGCATGGTTATGCGAGGATATCGACGCCGTTTTAGCTTTATTGAAGGATGTGGAAATTGCGCCCGGTCAGTATCCTATCAGCGAAAAGTCGTTTCTGATTATTCAGGAGTACGAAAGCAGAGAACCTAAAGATATTGATTTTGAAGCGCACAGAGTGCATGCTGATATTCAAATTGTGCTGGAAGGCGAGGAAGTGCAATACTATTCCAAACCCGAACATCTCAGCCTACGCGTTCCCTTTGAGGGGGATAACGATATTTGTTTTTATTCACTTACAAGTGAGGAATCCCTTCACGCATTACATTTAATGAAAGGTGATATCAGTATTTATTTGCCGGGAGAGTGTCATGCTCCTTGCTATTGTAAGGAGCAAAAGGGAAAGGTGAAAAAAGCAATTGTGAAAGTAAAGTATCAGTAAATCGTTTTAAACAACAGCTATTTGAAAAAGAATGGCTGTTTTGTATTCTTGTAATCTATTCAGTATTCTTTTATGCTGTAAGTAGTTTTAGCAAGAATAAGGTTATTTGGAGGATGTTATGAAAAAAAACACAGCTGTATTTTTGCTTATATTCCTTGTCCTGCTTAACACCTCAAATGCATTGGGATGCACCGGTTTTATTGCCGGAAAAAATGTTATGCAGGATGGCAGTTTCATCATTGCGCGCACAGAGGATATGTATGGTGCACAAAATAAAATATTTAAAGTATATCCGCGTGCAGAGCATTCAAATGAAGTGCTTTTTGAGGATTACTACGGATTTCGTATAAGATTGCCCAAAACAAGTTATCAATATACGGCAGTATGTGATGCGGATCGAAGTGAAGGCAACTATGATGCAGCGGGTTATAATGAATATGGCGTTGCCATGACTGCCACAGTATCGGCCTATCCTAATAAAAGTGTTTTAAAAGTGGATCCTTTTGAAAAACAGGGCTTGAATGAAGCCTCTATGGTAACGGTCGTATTGCCGTATGTTCAAACAGCCAAAGAAGCGCTGCAAAGAACGATCCAAATTCTTGAAGATGCGGGATCGGCGGAAGGTAATATTGTATTCTTTGCCGATGTCAAAGAAATATGGTATTTGGAAATTCTAAGCGGTCACCAGTATGTAGCTGTTAAGGTACCGGATGATGTTTATGGCGTTATTCCAAATCATTATCTCATTGGACACTTATCGGAATATGATGAGGTGATACATTCGGAAAATTTGATTTCACTTGCGAAAGAAGGGAAGTTCTATCAGGAGCAAGACGGAGAATTCCATGTTGCACTCAGCTATGGAGAAGAGATGGATGGGGACAGCAGGGCGCGCATATGGGGCGGGCAAAACTTTTTTTCTGCTTCGCAAAAAGTGGATTACAATGAAGAATTTTTTAATTTGTGGAGAAATCCAGATAAAAAAATTTCGGTAAAGGATATTATGGAATTGTTTCGCTATCGCTATGAAGATACGGAATGGAATGTGAACTTGCCCGAAAATCAGGATGTCAGCCCAATAGGAACACCGATTTCTATGGAATGCCACATTCTGCAGATACAGCCGAATCGTCCGCAGGCCATTGCGGGAACCATCTGGCTTGCCATGTCCAATGCCGAACATTCCGTTTTTCTGCCTTATTATGGAATCATCCACGATACGCATTCGGCATATCAAGCGGAAGATCATTACTATAGCCCTGCATCCTTTTATTGGCTGATGCGTAATATCAATGTTATTTCAGCCATGGACAGGCAGGAGATTGGCGCAAATGTTCGCCGCTATTGGAATGAATATGAACGGAAATTATTAAAAGACCAGGTAAGTAACGATGAGGAGCTCCTCGATATTTATCAAAGTGAAGGAAAGGATGCCGCTGCAAAATTTGCGACCGAATTGGGATACCGTATTGCAGAGGAGGTCTTTCAAACGGCCGTAAAAATGCAAAGCGAACTCATTTATTATCTGGCGCAGTTGGATGCAAATGAAGAAGTGGAACGCTTTACTCCTTCCTTTATGACGGAATAAGCGAGATAAATTTGAAGATAATAAAAAACCAGCTGTATGATACAACTGGTTTCTTTGTTGGCTGGGGAAATAGGATTCGAACCCATACAATGCGAGTCAGAGTCGCAGGTGCTACCGTTACACAATTCCCCAACGGCAATGAATAGTATATCGCATACCAGTATTTTTGTCAAACATAAATTTTGAATAAATGGGTAAATACAGATTTCTCATTGAAAAAAAATTCCGTAGATGATATGATATTAACATTAGAAAAAGCTCTCATCAATGTGGAGCTTTTCGATATTATTTGCCTCTTCTGGATGGATATGCTTGTTTATAAAGCGCGTTCCAATCCATGCCTTGTGTAACGATAGGGGCATCTTCTACACGCTGTTGAACAGGCGGATTAAAGTTTGTTTGAAACTGAACATTCTGCACCGGATTCATCATGGCAGGATCGGCGGCTTTTTTGATTTCTTCCAGGCGAGGGCAATAAGAGCTGATTCCTAACGACCTGGCGTGGCATTTGCTGGCCAATGCTTTTTGTGAACGGCTGCGTCTTTGCAACTTTGCCCGCAGCAAACTGATCTGGCGCATCTGTAAATATTTATAAGTGACACTCAGCAAATTAGTAGCAATACCGTATCGGCGATATACCGGTTGGGTATACAATCCGATTAAAACAGCCTCTTTGGTATCTTGAGGCACATCGCCAAAACGACCGAATTCATCTTGTAAGGGGCGGACAAAGAAAGCGCACTCCGCAATGATATTGCCGTTATGCATTGTAGTAAATACCTTAATAGGGTGTCCTGCCTGTGCAATCTTAATGATCTTTTCGTGCGATATCGGGGTTAAAAGATATTGGTTCATGCGATTGCAAAGCTGGGTTATATCTTCGAAATTGTTAAGCTTTAGCTCGGATACAGTACATTCTTTTTCCTTGGGTTTGAATCTTGTATCGCTTGGAGGATAGAGCAGCAACTCCTCCTCAGATTCCCCAAATTGCAGTCCGCTGTTATTATAAAAATTTACAAGTCCACTATCATGCGGATCGATGTTGGTGTAAATTTTTGTGGAATGATAAGGGTGCTGTGCGCTGTATAAATAACCTTTGGCAATGACAGCTCCCAGTAGTAAAGCACGCGCCTCATCGTTTACCGTACCTTTATGGATATCAAAGTAAAAATTGGTGGGGAAAGCGTCAAAATCCGTATAGTTTTCAAACGTGCAGGTTGTTGCTTTTCCGATGGGTCTGTAATTATCGTCATATACATAGAATATATTATCCGCACTTATGTTATTTTCAGCTTGTCTTGCATTTTCAATTATCATGATCTCACCTCAATTCATAAATGTGCATAGATATTCTATTATATTTTTATGATATATGCAAGTTAGAACAATGTGAAGGAGCTTCGGAATGAAGGAAATGAGTTTTTTTAAGTCGGACAAATTTATCGGTTATGCACAGCTGTTATTGGGCTGCATACTGGGAGCAATCGCGTACCCTCTATTCTTAGTGCCCAATAAAATTGCACCGGGTGGGGTAACGGGTCTTTCTACAGTCTTGAATATTGCATTTGGCTGGCCTGTGGGTATTGTCAGTTATATTATGAACATACCTCTATTTATCGGAGGTTATGCAATGCTGGGTAAACGCTTTTTTTTGAAGTCGGTTTTAGCAACAACCGTGTTCTCACTCTTGATTGATTTTTTCTCGATTTTTCTGCCTCCCATGACGGATAATCCCTTCTTGGCAACCTTGTACGGTGGTGGTTTTTTGGGCGTTGGTCTGGGTTTTATTCTTCGCGGCGGTGCAACCACCGGAGGTACGGACTTAAGTGCCAGGTTATTAAACAGCAAATTCCGCTTTATCAGCGTAGGCTTGTTTCTATTTATACAAGATTTGATTGTGGTTATTATTGCAGGTATCGTTATTGAGGTGGAAGCTGCCCTGTATGCTGCAATAAATATAGCGGTAATCTCTTGGCTGCTTGATATTACCATGCAAGGCTTGTCCAGAGAAAAAGCAGCGTATATCATTTCGACTAAACACGAAGCTATCAATCGTCGTTTGATTGCGGAAGTGCAGCGAGGTACTACTTTATTCCAAGCAAAAGGCGGATTTACTGGTTCCGATAATCCGGTTATTGTATGCGTATTTAATCTAAGAGAAATGTTTACAATAAAATCAATTGTCAAGGAAGAGGATGAGCGTGCTTTCATGTTCATTACCTCGGCGGCAGAAGTTTTGGGAGAAGGATTTAAAGATTTAAATGAAAAAGAAAAAATATAACACAGATTATTTACATCAAATACAAACCGAAAAAATCAATCAGCAAAGCACTTGTATTGATCAACTGGACGGTGAAGGAATAGCCAGATTGATGAATCAAATTGACGCAGATACCTTGGCTGCGGTAGATTATGCGACACCGCAGATTGGAAAGGCCATAGATGCCATTGCCTCGGCATTCCGTAAAGGCGGCAGACTTATCTATATGGGTGCGGGTACAAGCGGCAGATTGGGTGTGCTGGATGCTTCGGAATGTCCACCTACATTTGGTGTGGATCAATCCATGGTAATTGGTGTGATTGCAGGCGGAGATTATGCCCTGCGCAATGCAGTGGAGGGCGCCGAAGACAATGAAGAAATAGCAGTGCAGGATTTATCTTCCCTTGCGATCGGTGCCGACGATGTTGTCGTTGCCATCAGCGCAAGCGGTTTTGCACCCTATTGTATTGCTGCGCTGGAATATGCCAAAACACAAGGTGCTGTGGCTGTCAGCCTTTGTTGCAACCAAAATGCCAGATTATCCGAACACGCCGATATTGCCATAGAAGCGCCTACCGGTGCGGAAGTACTTTCCGGATCGACAAGATTAAAAGCCGGCACAGCCACAAAGATGATTTGCAATATGCTGACCACTGGCGCCATGATACGAGTCGGCAAAAGTTATCAAAATTTAATGGTGGATTTAAAGCCGAGCAATACGAAGCTTAAAGATCGTTCTATTCGTCTTGTTATGCACGCATTATCCGTGGATAGAGAAACAGCCGAATCGCTATATGTAAGCGCGGGAAATAATATTAAGATCGCTATTATTATGCATAAAGCAGGCGTGGATAAAGCCAAAGCGCAGTCCGCTTTGACATTGGCGGACGGCTTTGTTGCAAGTGCGATAGAAATGCTTATAACAAAGTGAGTGTTATTATATTTGTAAAGATTAAAAAAACACTGCGATATGATGCGGAGGAAGTATCCTTTACGCAACGTTATCATGCAGTGTTTTTTGCTGATGTGATAAACCTTATTTTATATCATAAATGGTTTTGAATTTATCATTTAGATAGTCAAAGTAATACTGCGGATTAAAGCTTGCGCCGCAGGCCATTTGGATAATTTCTTTCGGATCATACAGGCTGCCGTGTACATGTACATTTTTTTCCAGCCAGTCACCTATTTTTTTGATTTCTCCCTTTGCAATGGCTTCGTTCACATTGAACTCTTCATTCATTTTATGCAGCATTTGAGCGCCGTATGCGCTGCCTAAGGAATAGGTAGGGAAATAGCCGAAAGAGCCGTTGCTCCAATGAACATCCTGCAATATTCCTTCACTGTCGCTCGGTACATTTACGCCTAAATACTCTTTGTACAACTTGTTCCAGAAAGCCGGTGCATCCTTTACGGAAAGCTCTCGGGAGATTAGTTTTTTCTCTATTTCATAGCGAATTAATATGTGTAACGAGTATGTTAGTTCATCTGCCATAATTCGGATAAGTGATGGGTTTACCTTATTAAGCGCCTTATATAGAGATTCTTCACTTATTCCGTCCATTTGCTCCGGAAATAATTCCTTCATAATCGGCAAAAGTAAGGACATAAATTCACGACTTCTGCCGATAATATTTTCGTAAAATCTGGATTGGCTCTCGTGCAGCCCTAAAGAGCTGCCGTTTGCAAGCGAGGTATACTGAAGGCTGTCGCCTGTATGTAATTCATACAATGCATGTCCGCCTTCGTGGATTACACTGTAAAGCGAGTTGTCAACCATATTCTCATAGTAATGTGTGGTAATGCGAACATCATACTTAGAAAAATGTGTGGAAAATGGGTGCTCTGCCTCTGCAATTGTACAGTGATTTTTATCTATGTGGATGAGCTCCATAATGCGTTTAGAAAGCTCTTTTTGCTTTTCGATGGGATAGTACTTTTCCAGCACTTTGCTATCAGGAGCTGGTTTTTTTGCGATTTCTAAAATGGTAGGGACAAGATTCTCCTGCATTGCTTTAAAATAAGGGTCATAGTCTTCCATAGTATAGCCATATTCATATTGGCCGAGCAAGGCGTCGTAGGGTTTCTTTTCTTTATCAATATAGCTTGCAAGCTTAATATTGGCTTCCACAATTTTTTCAAGATAGGGCTGAAAAATACGGAAATCGTTTTTTTGCTTAGCTTCAACCCATACATCATGAGATTTGTTGAGCAGTACCTGGTAGTTGATATATTCTTCCATAGGCATCTCTTTAAGCACTTTTAATTCACGATTCATCAAAACGACCTGTCGGGCAGTTAGGGCATCCAACTCTTGGATGCGTTCCGTTAAGCCATCCAATAGCTCAAATGTTTCTGGTGCCGTCATCAGCTTAAACCTTTCTTCGCTTGCCACTGACATCGTGTATCCGCGTGCATCCGTAGAGCCTTTTGGCGCCTGGGTTTCGCTGTCGTAAGACAAAACGCCTAACAGATGGTTTTGGGCGTGAAGTGTTTTTTGCAGCTTTTGAAACGCCCCAATTTTCTCTTGTAAATTCATAGTTATTTTCTCCTTGGACCAAATTTTATGTATGGAAAACCAACATGAATGGTTTTGCCATCTATATTTATTGTTTTCTTTTCTTTGTCTTGGGAGTATTCCAAAGCAAATTGCAGAGCTAAATCTTCGGTGATTGTACCAAAATCTAATTCCAAATCCGCACTTTGGCCGGGTAATAATTTCTCGATACTTAGTGATTTGTTATTATAATGCAGCACAATATTTTCACTTGGCAGGGTTCCGCGATTTGCGATTGAAACAGGAAGATGTAATGCTTCGCCTTGGATAATGACATCCGGAAGAGATTGCAATACAATCTCCAAATCGTTCAACATATTTTCAGGAACAATCTGGATAGGTACTTTTACAATATAATTTTTGTAGTAAACCTCTCTTTTGAGTATAACAGGATATTTAATTTTAATGGTCAATTTTTTGTGCTTCACTGCACTATCATCTATCGGAACCTTTATGTCCAGTTCTACGATTTCGTCTTTTTTTAGAGCAATCTCAGTTTCCTTAATCGTTTGATTGCTGTTGTCCAAAAGGATTATGGTGCCTTCGATACTTTTAAGTGCGCGTATTGTAAGCTTTGCATCCACAGTGTCTGTGCCGGTAAATCGATTGCGCGACAAAACAACAGTGGCTTCTATCGTTTCATCCTCTGCGTACGCAAAAGTAAACAGACATGATATGCAGAGTAATACTGCGAGTATTTTTTTCATATTATCACCTCTGTGCTTTATTTTATCAAGCTCATTTTATTCTGTCAAACACTTGTCTAAGGTATCGGCCTGTGCTATAATCAAATTGTATAAAATTGAAATGGAGATTGGCAAATGATAATAAAAAATGGCAATGTATTTCACGAAGACGGAGAATTTATCCAGAGGGATGTTTTTATAGATGGCGAGTTATTTTCAGAGTCGGCTGATGGGGAGGTATTGGATGCTAGTGACTGCTATGTGATTCCGGGTCTGGTAGACATTCATTTCCATGGTTGCATGGGAGCGGATTTATGCAATGGCACGCATGAAAGCCTTGACACCATTGCGAAATACGAGTTGGAGCATGGTGTGATGGCCATTTGCCCTGCTTCGATGACACTTTCGGAAGATATGCTGGCATCCATTTTCAGCGCCTGCGCAACCTATCAAAATAGCGCAGGAGCAGATTTTGTCGGTATTAACATGGAGGGTCCGTTCATTTCGGTGGAGAAGAAGGGCGCCCAGAACCCTAAATACATTGTTAAAGCAGATATCGCAATGTTTCGACGCTTACAGGAAAAAGCGAATGGTTTGATAAAGCTTTGTGATATTGCGCCCGAAAACCAGGAAGCTTTTGATTTTATCGGTGCATTAAAGGATGAAGTGGTAATATCCATCTGTCATACCACGGCAAACTTTGAAACAGCAAGCAAAGCATTTGCTTGTGGGGCTGTTCAGCTTACCCATATGTATAACGCAATGAATGGCTTGAATCACCGAGATGCGGGGCCGATAGGAGCTGCTTTCGATACAGATTTTGCAAAAGTTGAAATCATTGCGGATGGTATTCATATTAGTCCGACAATGGTTAGGCTTGCATTTAAGATGTTTGGTGACGATCGCGTTATGCTTATCAGCGACAGCATGGAAGCCACAGGCATGCCGGATGGCGAATATAGCTTGGGCGGTCAAACTGTAATAAAAAAAGGAAACAGCGCAAATCTTTCGGATGGTACATTGGCTGGATCAGCAACAAATCTCTACGATTGTATGGTGAATGCGGTGCAGAATATGAACATTCCGCTTGCAAGCGCCGTAAAGTGCGCCTCGGTGAATCCCGCAAAGCAAATAGATATTTATGATAAATACGGAAGCATTGCCGTCGGAAAGTATGCAAATGCAATTTTAATGGATAAAAATACATTACAAATCAAGCAGCTGGTGTTTAAAGGCAAGCTTGTAAAAAAATAAAAAATATAAGGTTTAGCAAGCAATTGCTAAGCCTTTTAAGATTGACAATTATAGAGGATTTTATTAAAATAGAGTAAATATTAATAAATTTTAATATTTTTTTGGAATATAACTCTGCATTCATTCGTTTTACTAATATAGCACAGATAATTAGGAGGTTGTTCGTATGAGCAAACAAAAAATCTTATCATTTATATTGGCTCTGATTCTGATTTTTAGCAATTTGGCTGTTGTGGGGCATGCGCAAGAACCGGAATACAATGTAATGATTACCAGCATCAATCCGGAGGGAGGTAACGCTTTGTATGCCGTACCGGTGCAAAATGCCAGCTTTAAAGCATACTGGGTACAGCTTGGTGCACATGATGATATCAATAGTCTTGTGCTTGAGGTGGTGAAGCCGTCCAACCCTAATCTGGTATATCAACCTGCAAGCGGTACTATTTTGACGGGATTGATGGATAATCAGAACGCTTGGAACAAT
>JBHADM010000134.1:0-15270 GCA_041855045.1 Bacillota bacterium
GGTCATAAAAGGCATCGCAATAGGCGCTGTAGTATAAACCTTGGTGTCCATACAGTGGAATGTTTTCTATGATTCCTTCCTTTTTCTCAATTCCGATTGCATAGGGCGTTTCGGCGCTAATAAACTGCTTGATTCCCGGAATCTTTCGCATTTCCTCTACACTTTGCCGACTGAGTATAGTCTTCCCATTATAAAAACCATTGCCGGATAAAACCAAGAGAATCTTGGACAAATCATCTGCGCTGATCAGCAGTTTGCCGACAGAAACATTGTAATTGTTTTCCCAATCCGCTTCCTCGTTTAAAGTCTGGCTTTCCAGTGTTTTTTTACTTTCCGCTTCCATCCCGTTATAGTAGCGCGCCGCCACATCTTTATTCTGCAACTCCGAAATGCTGTAGCCGGCATCTATCCCCATAGGTTGGAACACGTTTTGCGCCATATATTCCTGCAATGTTTGACCCGTTACTTTTTCCAGAATAGTACCGATTAATCCAAAGCCAAAGTTGGAATACTGGTACCGTGTACCGGGTTTTGCATGCGCAAACGCGTTGTCGTTGACGCGATTTGGCCCTATCATCTGGGAAACACTCCCTCGCTTATGCGCAGAACGAGCCGAGTCTTGTAACGAGGATGTGTGCGAAAGCAACATCCTTGGCGTAATTACCGTATTTTTAAAATACGGATTCCGTATTGTATAACCAAGTATTTCACCTATGTCCTGATCCAAGTCTACCAAACCTTTTTCTACCAGCTGCATGAAGCCGACAGCCGACACCATCTTGGTAATGGATGCAATCTTAAACTTGGTATTGACTGTTACTTCCTGGCGATTTCGTTTGTCTGCATAGCCATAATCATAATGGACAATTTTTTCGCCCTTATAGTAGACAATAAAGCTGCCTCCCACTGTTTTATAGTCACGGAAAGCTTTCTCCATTTTCTGTTGGAAAATCTCGTCATCACTTTCAGCTAATACATTCACGATAAGAAATAGCATGAGCATGACGAAGGCTGCGCATTTTTTGAATACGAATGACATCATGAACGAGACACCAGTCTGTTTTGCTCCTTCAAAGCCAACAAACACATTTCCTTGCTATGTTCTATATGTTTTTGAACGGTGCCGCGCAAAGCATCCTCATTCCTGCGGGCAATACAATCCACAATTTGATAATGCTCATCATGCGCTTCCTGCTTGCGCGGCTCCTTTTGTATACCAATCAAAGAAAAATTGTGTATATATTCTTCATGATATGAGATGGACGAAATCACTCTTGCCAATTTCGAGATTTGAACAATATAGGTATGAAATGCCCGCGCTACTTTTAGTAGTTCTTCCAAGCTTCCGCTTTCCATCAAAATATCCATTTCAGCAAGCATGCCTTTCAAATGAACAACGTCTTCCTCCGTGGCATTTTTAATGATTTGTTTTATGGTAAGCATCTCCAACGAATTGCGAATGGTATAGATTTCTTCCACATCCTCTATGGTAAAGGATTTAACAAAGACACCTTTATTCGCGACATACTCAAGCAAGCCATCATCTTGCAGCTTACGGAGCGCCTCTCTTAAAGGTGTTCTGCTAATGTGCAGCATATCTGCATATTCTGTTTCAATTATTCGCGTGCCTCGGGTGATTTCTCCAGAAATAATAGCCTGTTTCAAGGTATCATAGACAGCCTCTCTTACGGATTTTCCGGCGCTTCTGTGCAGCTTCAACTCGATCAAAAACCATCACCCCTTTGCGTCTTTTCCATATATTACAATATTTTGGAAATCTTGTCAAAGGCGTTTGCAAGTAAAAATTCAATGTATTTTACCCAATAATAATATTTTCCATGCCAAATTGAATGATCAGGCGATCCATCAGGTCTTCGGACAGATCACACCAATATTCTTCATCAAACCGAATTGCTTTTCCGGAATCGATCAATCTTACAAAAACCGGAGAACGACCGCTGTGTTGTATTAGGATTCCTTTCAGCTCATTGATTTGATCACTTTCAATACGCAAATACAGTTTCTCGAGTGCGACATTTGCCGTTTCATTTGCAGACGCCGGCTGTGCATGTTGTTCCAATGCTTTTATATCCTCTACAATCAGCTTTGGATCCTCGTCTTCACGATAGGACATACGCCCCATTACTTCAACCAGATTATCCGAAACAAATACCGAAGATACTTTTTGCAAAACTTTCGGAAAAACAAGCCCCTCGATTTGTGCGCTCAAATCCTCCAAAACGAGTGTACCCATCAAGTCGCCGCGCCTTGTAGCGCGTTTTCTACAATGCAGCAGAATTCCTGCAAATTTTACTCTTTTTCCGTCCGATTCTATTCCTCTATCTTCCTGCTCCCCTATTTCCAGCATTTCAGAAACGGAATCATAGCCTCGCAATTTCTGCGCATATTCATCCAAGGGATGGCCGGAAATATATATACCTGTCATTTCTTTTTCCATCAGCAGAAGATCCTTCTTGGAAAATTCCGAAAGAACTCCCACTTGCGGCATATCGGGAGTTTGATTGCTGCTCATCATATCAAAGAGCGACATCTGCCCCTGTACATTTTTCTTGGATCGGCCGTGCTTCTTCTCCAGTTCTTCTTCATATACTGACAACATCTGCGCACGATTATAGGATAAATGGTCAAAAGCGCCTGCTTTAATCAAGCTTTCTATCATCCGCTTATTGACACTGCGTTCTGCCATTCTATCTATAAAATCAAAAAGATGCAAAAAAGGCGATTGCTCCCGCTCAATAATAATATCATGTATGGCATTAACTCCAACATTTTTAATGGCGGCCAAGCCAAAACGAATGCCAGACTCACCTTGCACATTTTCCACAGTAAAGCGGAGATGACTCGCATTGATGTCCGGCGGCAATACTTTGATGCCACTCATTTTACAATACTGTATGTATGAGGAAATTTTTGATGTAGCATCCATAAAGCTATTCAGTATTGCAGCCATAAATTCTACCGGATAATAATATTTAAGATACGCTGTTTGCACGCTTAATACGGCATAGGCAGCAGCATGGCTTTTATTAAAGGCATAGGATGCAAAGGCACTCATTTCATCAAAGATTTGATTCGCTGCACCGAAAGAAATACCTCTTTTCAAACAGCCTTCGACAATTGTATTTCCTTGCTCATCTTGCATGCCATGAATAAAATACTCTCTCTCTTTTTCCATGACATCATGCTTTTTCTTTGACATGGCGCGGCGAACCAGATCGCTTCTCCCCAGAGAATAACCTGCCAAATCGCGCACAATTTGCATTACCTGCTCCTGGTATACCATGCAGCCGTAGGTCACATCCAAAATAGGTTTCAACTCCGGCGTAATGTACTGCACACTTTGGCTGTTTTGCTTGCCTTTAATATATTTCGGTATGCTGTCCATAGGCCCCGGACGGTACAAAGAAATCGCTGCAATGATATCTTCAAAGCAGGAGGGTTTCATATTATGCAAAAAGATACGCATACCGGAACTTTCCAACTGAAAAACACCCGAAGTATCGGCTCTGGAAATCATTTGATACACTTTAGCATCATCCAATGGGATATCTTCTTCGCGTTCTATGGGTTTGCCTTTTATCATATTTAAGGTATCACGGATCACAGTCAATGTACGCAAGCCCAGGAAATCCATTTTCAAAAGTCCTAATTTTTCCAGCGTAATCATTGTGAACTGTGTGGTTACGATATCATCATTTTTTTGGATCGGCGCCACTTCCACAACCGGTTTTGCAGATATCAACACACCGGCCGCATGGGTACTTGCATTGCGCGGCATACCTTCCAGAAGTTTTGCCATATCAAAGAGCTTCTTGGTTTCCGCATCGTTTTGGTATTCTGCTTCCAGCTCCGGATTCAGTTTAAAAGCCAAGTCCAATGTAATGCCCAACTGCATAGGAATCATTTTGGATAACTTATCCACTTTTTGCAGCGGCACCCCTAGCACCCTCCCCACATCACGCACTGCGGCACGCGCTGCCATGGTACCAAATGTAATGATCTGCGCCACCCTATCAGAGCCGTATTTTTCGGTTACATAGTCGATCACTTCCTGGCGCCTTTCATAGCAAAAGTCGATATCCAAATCCGGCATGCTGAGGCGTTCCGGATTTAAAAACCGCTCAAAAAGCAATTGATATTTGATTGGATCCAAGCCCGTAATATGCAAAGTATATGCAACTATTGATCCGGCTCCACTGCCGCGCCCAGGCCCAACCGGAATCTGTTTGCCTTTGGCATAGGCAATAAAATCCCATACAATGAGAAAATAATCAACATAACCCATTTGATGAATCATATTCAGCTCATATTGCAATCTCTGATATGGCTCGGATGCTTCATCATGGTTTTCAGGATACAGCTGAGCCAAACCCTCCATACACAATCTTGTCAGCAGCTCCAAGGCTGTCTCACCGGTTTCAATCGGATATGCCGGCAAATGTATAGTATTAAAATCAAAGTCGAACGCACACATCTCTGCGATACGTACTGTATTGTCCACCGCATCGGGATAGGCTGCAAAAAGCTCCCTCATTTCGGATTCGCTTTTGACATAGAGTTGATTGGTAATCATCTGCATGCGGTTGGCATCATCCAGGCGTTTTCCTGTTTTGATGCACACCAATACTTCCTGTGCGAGGGCATCTTCTTTTTCCAGATAGTGGCAATCATTCGTCGCCACCAAGGGTACGCCGGATTCTTTCGATAATTTCACCAATCTTGGCAACACGATTAATTCCTCGTTGATACCATGGTTTGCTATCTCTATATAATAATTGCCTTTTCCGAACAAACCTTCCATGTATAAGGCATGCTCCAAAGCTTCTTCGTAGCGTTCTTGTAGCAGTAGCTGCGGCAGTTTGCCAAAAATACAGGCACTCAAACACACTAAGCCCTCAGCATGTTTCTCCAGCAATCTATAATCAATACGCGGCTTATAGTAGAATCCGTCAACAAAAGCAGCACTTACCAGCTTGCTCAGATTTTTATAGCCCGTTTCATTTTTACACAATAAAATCAGGTGATTATATTCGCGCTCGGTGCTGGTTTTATTGTGCATATCCTCACAGATATAGCATTCACAGCCGATAATGGGCTTGATTCCGTTTTCTTTGCAAGCATTATAAAAATCCACGACACCGTACATTGCGCCGTGGTCGGTTATGGCGCAGCTCGTCTGCCCCAGATCCTTTATTTTTTGAACAAGCCTGTCTATTCTGCACGCGCCGTCCAACAGACTAAACTCTGTATGTAGATGTAAGTGTGTAAACGCCATTTAGGATTCCTTCAACCATTCCTGCCAGATTTTTTCATCCGCGCCGATTGTGATCTGCATACCATTGCGTACTATTGGCGAACGCAAACAGCTTGCATCCTCTAAAATTGCATCCATCATATGCGACGTTGAAAAAAGCAAAGCCACTTTATGTTTGTTGATATTTTTATCGCTGCGGTCAATTAAATTTTCTATACTTCCGGCAGAGTGAATAAATATCTCCAGCTCTTTTTTGCCTAACTTATGTTTTTTTAAGTCAATGGATTGAAACTTAATATTGCGTTCTTTAAAAAAACGTTCTGCCTTTTGCACATCAAAATTCTTTTTATGACTATATATTTGAATATTCATTTCTTTTTACCGATGTTCTTTCTAACATCCTCACCCAAAAAGGGGATAATTGTAGAGAATCTGCCGTCCTCAAAACGGGATGTAATACGCTCTGTATAACGCTGCCCAAATTTTACCATCTCCAGGTTGGTGGATAATATCGTGTGCAGTCCTTTATTATGACGCTCGTTGATGACATTGAACAACTGTGGTACCGTTATGTTTTCGTTCAAAGGCTCTGTGCCCATATCGTCTATCATCAACAAATCCGCATTTAATACATTCTCATATTCGATATCATCTTCAGAAAAATAGGCTCTCTTTGCCATTTCAAACCACTTATATGCGGTCATGCACTGTACAATTTTATGTTTTCCAAGCAGTTCATTGGCAATGGCGCTCATAAAAAAAGTTTTACCCAATCCGCTTTTTCCAGTAAACAGCAAGTTCCGCGTAGTGGTGGTATTATTCGGAAACTCTTTGGTATAAGTTTGAAGATATTCAAAAATTTTCTGCATATACTCTCTCTGGCTCATATTGCTTCCGGGGAGTTTATCAGTGCTATACACGCTCGGATTGTAGTCCGAAAAGCGTTGATTTTCCATTATAGAAAAACCGGAGTTGACAAAATTGATTTTGTTATATTCTTCAATAAAGCAGGAGCACTCTCTTGTGGTAGGCGTATACAGCTTGCCTTCATCCTTACAAATAGGACAATGGTACACGGGCTGCAGGTAATCCTCCGGATAGCCGTATTTTACAAGCAACCTGCGAATCTCTGCATTTTTTAACTCCATTTCCGTACGCAAATCCACAGTATTGTTGCCCTTATTTGTGACAGCATTTTTGATGTTGAACAAGATAGTGGAATGTCTGTCAATAATAGCATCTTCCAGTTCCTTATGCTGACTGACTTCTGCAACACGAGCTTTGTTGTTTTGTATGCTCTCCTGTTTGCGTTTTGCATAAATATCGTTTAATTTCTCTAAGATTTCCAGGCGATTCATGTAGTTTCTCCATTGCCAAAGTCCGGCTTCCACATATTATAGTCTTGTTCTTCGTATTTTCTTTGTTGATAGTCCTGATGGCTTACACGCTTTCCTTTTGGAGCAGCCGCAGACTCCTTTTCTGTACTTCTTGTTTCCTGGAACCTTTCCTGCGCCTCATTTATTTTTTCTATACTATCATAACCGCGAGTAAACCAAGACTCCAATATTTTCTGCATATAAGGGAAAGGCAGTTTCTTTCCGGATGCAAATTCGGCGCATTTTAATATTATTTCATCACCAAAGCCAAAATCGGTCTGCCATTGCAGCAATTGCTTCCTATCATTTGAATTGGGTTCACGCTGTAGGGCAAGTGTATCATATATATTCCGCAAAAGTTTATCGGCGTTGCTATTGGCTTCATAAAAAGCCTTTGCGGATGGCACTGTAATAATGTTATCCTTTTTTAAAAACTCCAGTTCCTGCGCCAGATCGGATAGTTTTCCTCCGCGCATGGCGATGCCGTTGCAGACATATAGTATAAGTTCAGTGTCATAGTTTTCTACCAGCGTACGCACCGTATTTTTTATCCCTGTGGTAATGTTCCGCTTGGCAGCAGCCATACCGAGCGCCGATAAAATTTTCTTTACCTCTGCTGTTTCTTCCTCATCCGTTTGAATCAACTCTTTTAAACTTTGGTTTTTTTCGGAACGGGAGATCAAACCGTTGATGATACCATCCAAATACGCAAAAGATGCGTTGCCTTTCGTGGTTTCCTTACAGGCCTCCATAATATCGTCATGCGTCAGATTTTTTTCTTTTCGCCATTTTCTGTAAAGTGCAATCTCATCCTGTGTAGGATTGCGATAATTGCGAAAACGGTTTAACACACCTTTCGCACCTAAGGTGTATTCCTGTTCGGTAGATAAGTAGGCTTCCACTTCTTCTATGCCAGATGCACCCGACTCCTTCATTTTGACAATTTCCTTATTCGCACTGTGAAAGGTAAAGTGATAGCCTTTGAGATTAATCATGTATTGCAGGAATATCATGACCACTTCCAAAGGAATATCCAGATCCTCTATCCACTCCTGCACCAAGCTGATTTCGGAACCGTGCAGCAATCGCTTTTCTCCGAACAGCGAATACAGCACATCGTTTAATTCTTGATATAAATTGCTGATTTCCTGATTGGAATACTGTGCAGATAAAGCGCATGGGACATATTCATAACGAAGCGGTTTATCCTGCAGGCGCACCACCAACTTACGGCGCTCCCAAAAACGAAACGCTTTGATAACCTCTTCTTCCGTAAAGCCAAGCGCATCGGCAATTTGTTTGGAAGAAAGTTCCGGATTTCCCATTTGCGCATACATTAAACCGTATAAATAAACTTTGATATAATCCGCGTTGGAAGTGTTTGGAAGATATTCCAAAACAAATCGGTTTGAAAGTGTTGTAAACCCATGCTCCAACCAGTCTTTATTCAATGAAAGAAAGCCCACAGCGTTCCTCCTTGTCAACAAAATAATATAGATAATTATAGGTTCATTTTGTTCTTTTGTCAAAATTTGTGTACGCATATAAAGTTGTATTCCACACAAATTCAGGATGTTTTGATCAAGACTTCCAAACTCTGTTTTTTGCTGAACACGCTATGTGGCTACATCCACATCGCTCATGAAAAAAATGTAAACAAATGGTAGAATACGCTTGACAAAAAAATTGACTCGTTATATTATTAGTATGTGATTAGCAGTCACCAATGATGAGTGCTAACAATATTCGGAAAGGAGGCGTATCATGGATTTAAGCGCCCGAAAGATTCAAATTTTACAGGCTATCATCGACGACTACATTATGTCGGGTACGCCTGTAGGATCCCGAACACTTTCAAAAAAATACAATATGGGCTTAAGCTCCGCCACAATTCGGAATGAAATGAGTGACTTGGAGGAATTGGGATTTTTGGATCAGCCTCATATCTCTTCCGGCCGTGTACCCAGCGTAAAAGCCTATCGTCTGTATGTGGACAGTTTGTTGGAAAGCGGAAGTATCAGGCAGGAAAGCAGTTTGGAGTTGACCCGCCATTTTTCCAAACATATTCGCCGCATAGAAGATGTAGTCGAACGCGCCACACAAGTTTTATCGGAACTGACCAACTATACCGCAATTGCTTTGTTGCCTGAAGATTTGTCGCAGAGCATACGAAGCATACAGCTTGTACAGGTAAGCCCCGATACTGCACTCATCGTTGTGGTTATGATGGAAGGAACCTTCCATAACAGATTGATCAAAATCAGCCCTAATCTAAGCAAAAACACTTTGGACAATATTTCTAATATTCTAACAGAACATTTGAGTGGAAAGAAAATCACCGAAGTGCCGACAATATTGGGTGCTGTATTAAGTAATCTGAATCTCCACGCTGATTTTGCCAGCAATTTATATGAATCTCTGGATAATTTCTTTGATGATGGCACACAAAAGAAATTAAAAACAGGCGGCGCAAGCAATTTGTTTAATTATCCCGAGTACCTCAGTGTGGATAAGGCCAAACATCTCTTATCCCTATTGGATGCACAGGAGGAATTGATCGGCTTCTTACGACAAAAAGGCGAGATGGCATTCTCTGTACACATCGGCCCAGAGACAGGCATAGAAGGATTGCAGGATGTATCGCTCATCACCGCGACCTATTCCACATCCAAGGACGCCAAAGGCACCATTGGTATTATAGGACCTACCCGTATGCCCTATAAACAGATTATTGAAATACTCAACACCATAGGCAGAGAAATTACGCAAATATTTGATGAAGAATAAAGGAGAACGGAGCATTGAACGAAGTGAATTTGAACATGGAAGAAAATCAAATTGAACCGGATACACTACAAGAAGAAGTACAGACTGTAGAGGAGAGCGAAATTGCCCCCGAGAATCTTCCCAGCGAACTGGACATGGCTCTGGCAAAGCAAGAAGAATATCTAAATCTTGCCCAAAGAGTACAGGCTGACTTTGAGAACTACAAAAAGCGCAATGTAAGCATACGCAAGGATGCATACGACGATGGAAAGAAAGATTTTGCGCAAGGTATACTGCCGATACTCGATAATTTTGAACGAGCCATCCAATCGGCCGATGACGAACAAGACCCACTGCTGATAGGTATCAAAATGGTGTACAGGCAAATCCTCGATTTGCTTGAAAAAAACAACATTGAAACCATATCCAGACAAGGGGAAGTATTTGACCCCGAACTGGAAGAAGCAGTTTCCCAAGGCAATCCTGAAGACGGCGAACCCGGCACTGTTTGCGAAGTACTTCAGAAAGGCTATAAAATGAACAAATTTGTGTTACGACACAGTATGGTAAAAGTAGTGCCACAATAAAACTAAAAACAAAGCAATTTTCAGGAGGAAATAAGAATGAGTAAAGTAATCGGTATTGACTTAGGTACAACCAACAGCTGTGTAGCCGTAATCGAAGGCGGCGAACCGGTAGTAATTCCAAATGCAGAAGGTGCAAGAACCACCGCTTCTGTAGTAACCATCACCAAAGACGGCGAACGCTTGGTAGGCCAAGTGGCAAAACGCCAGGCAGTATTAAACCCCGACAGAACCATCAGCTCCATCAAACGTGACATGGGTACATCCAAAAAAGTACATATTGATGGCAAGGAATATACACCGCAGGATATCAGCGCTATGATTCTGCAAAAACTCAAGAAAGATGCAGAGAGCTATTTGGGTGATACCGTAACAGACGCTGTTATCACCGTGCCTGCTTACTTCTCCGACAGCCAACGCCAGGCCACAAAAGATGCCGGACGCATTGCAGGTTTAAACGTACTTCGTATTATCAACGAGCCAACAGCTGCTTCTCTGGCCTATGGTTTGGATAAATCCGAAAGTCAGAAGATTCTTGTATATGACTTAGGCGGCGGTACATTCGATGTTTCTATTTTAGAGATCGGCGACGGCGTGTTTGAAGTTTTGGCAACCAACGGCAATAACCTGCTCGGCGGCGATGACTTTGATGCCCGTATTGTGGACTATATCGCAGAGGAATTCAAGAAGGAAAATGGCATTGACCTGCGTAAGGATCCGCAGGCTTTCCAGAGACTGAAATCCGAAGCGGAAAAGGCTAAAATCGAATTGTCCGGTCAGATGACCGTGAGCATCAGCCTGCCGTTTATTACCGCAGACGCAACCGGTCCGAAGCACTTGGAAATGAGCCTTAGCCGTGCAAAATTTAACGAGTTGACCAGCGACTTGGTGGACAAAACCATTGCGCCTCTGACAAACGCATTAAAAGATGCCGGTCTGACAGCAAAAGATTTGGATAAGGTCATCCTCGTAGGCGGTTCTACCCGTATCCCTGCCGTACAGGACGCCGTTCTGAAAGTAACCGGCAAAGAACCGTTTAAGGGTATTAACCCGGACGAATGTGTAGCCATCGGCGCTGCTATTCAAGCTGGCGTATTAGGCGGAGAGGTAAAAGACGTACTGCTGCTGGACGTAACTCCATTGTCCTTAGGTCTTGAAACAGAAGGCAATATCTTTACCCGTTTGATTGACAGAAACACCACCATCCCTACTTCCAAATCTCAGGTGTTCTCCACTGCAGCTGACGGACAAACATCTGTAGAAATTCATGTGCTGCAGGGCGAGCGCCAGATGGCAGCAGATAATAAAACACTCGGTAAGTTCCAGTTGACCGGAATCCCTGCTGCGCCACGCGGTGTACCTCAAATTGAAGTGACTTTCTCCATCGACCGCAACGGTATCGTGCATGTTTCCGCCAAAGACAAAGGTACCGGTAACGAACAAAATATCACAATTACTGCATCCAGCAACCTGAGCGAAGAGGAAATTAAGAAGCGTGTTGAGGAAGCAGAGCAGTATGCCGAGCAGGACAAGAAGCGCAAGGAGGAAGTGGAAACACTGAACCACGCCGACTCCCTCATCTATGAGATGGAAAAACAGCTACGTGAAAACGGCGATAAATTAACTGAGGAAGACAAGACCGCGGTACAAGCGGAAGTGGAAAACCTTAAGAACGCACGTCAAAGCAACAATGTTGAAAAAATCAAATCCACTTTAGAAGAAACCACACAAAAGGTATACGCTATATTCGGAAAAATCTATCAACAGGCACAGGGTACGCCGCATGCGGATGCTCCCGTACAGAACGATGACGGCTCTGTAAATGCCGACTTTGACGTCAAGTAATGGTACCCAATACCTTATCCGGCTAATGCCGGGTAAGGTATTGTAAATGAAATAGATAGGAAAAAACAAATGGCAAAGCGAGATTATTACGAGGTGCTTGGAGTAGACAAAAACGCCAGCGTCGATGATATAAAAAAAGCGTATCGAAAAAAAGCGAAGGAATGTCATCCCGATTTACACCCAAACGATAAAAACGCAGAAGAAAAGTTTAAAGAGCTGAACGAGGCCAACGAAGTTTTATCCGATCCGGATAAGAAAGCCAGATACGACCAGTTTGGATTTAATGATCCGATGGCAGGTATGGGAGGCAGTGGTTTCAGCGGTTTTGAAGGCTTTGGCGGAATGGGCGGCTTCGAGAGTATTTTTGATATGTTTACCGGCGGTGGCGGCATGCGTCATAATCCAAATGCTCCGCAAGCAGGTCAGGATTTGCAGCACACCATCTATATCACACTGGCAGAGGCTGCGAAAGGTATTGAAAAAAGCTTTGATTTTTACCGCCGTGAGAATTGTGAAACCTGCAATGGCAGCGGCGCAAAACCCGGCACCAGCAAAGAGACCTGCAGTACTTGCCATGGTTCCGGACAAATCCGAAGCGGCGGCGGATTCTTTGTACAAATCCGAACCTGCCCAAACTGTAACGGCAGCGGTCAAACAATCAAAGAAAAATGTTCTTCCTGCAACGGAAGCGGCAGCATAAAGAAAAAAAGAACCGCAAACTTTAAAGTACCTGCTGGTATTGACAACGGCCAAAGCATTTCTCTAAGAGGACAAGGAGAACCCGGTACAAACGGTGGCCCTAACGGCAATCTCTATGTTCGTGTGATGATAGAAAAACATAAAGTTTTTGAGCGTGACGGTTTGAACCTGCATATGTCGGTGCCCATTTCTTTCACTCAGGCTGCATTGGGTGCAGAAATTGAAGTGCCTACCATATTGGACGGTAAAGTTAAACATAAAATACCGGAAGGCACACAGAATGATGCGCAAGTCAAGCTAAAAGGCTACGGCATGCCATACATTAACAATCCTAAAATCAAAGGTGATTTAATCCTACACATCAAAGTGGAAATTCCCAAAAAAATAAATGAAAAACAAAAGAAACTGCTGCGTGATTTCGAGAACAGTTTAACAGGGAAAGAATATGAAGGACGCAAGAGTTTTCTGGACAAAATAAAAGATTTGTTTTAAATACTATAAAGGCAGGTGCAATGCACCTGCCTTTTGCAGTTTTTACCATATTGCATTATAATAATGGGGTATATTCTACAAAGAAAAAAGATAACTATGCCTTAAAAGGAGACAATATGAAGTGGTTGGAAATCCTTGTGCACACGACAACAGAAGCACAGGAGCTGGTAAGCGATTTATTGATAAATAATGGCGCAAATGGAACATCCATCTTGGACAGAGCGTATATTCCCGATGTGAAAAAATACGGCACAGAATGGGAAATGTACGATGAATCCTTGCTCGAAATGATGCCTGAAGATGTAGAGGTACACGCATGGTTCGAAATAAACGATGCGCTCCCCCATTTGCTGCATAAAATACAAAATGATTTGCTGCACCTGCAACAGCAAACACATCCTTTTTCCTTAGGAAGCTTGCAAATGGAGCAGAAATCCGTTGATGATGCAGATTGGAAGGATGTATGGAAACAGTACTATAAACCTTTGCGAATAGGTAGAAACATAATTGTAAAACCCAGTTGGGAAGATTATGCCAAACAAGAAAAGGATATCGTAATTGAACTGGATCCCGGCATGGCATTCGGTACCGGCGCCCATGCCACAACCTATATGTGCTTAGAGCTTTTGGAAAAATTTATTAACCCCAACACAAGCGTCATCGACATCGGTACGGGCAGCGGTATACTTGCAATAGCCTCTGCTCTGCTTGGTGCAAAGGATGTTCTGGGAGTGGATATCAATGAGGATGCCGTACTTGTTGCAAAGGAAAATGTTGCAAAAAACGGTTTGATAAACCGTATCCGCATTCAAAAAAGCGATTTGTTACAAAATGTAGATGGTAAATGTGAGATTGCGGTAGCCAATATTATTGCCGACGCTGTGCTGATGTTGACCCCTGATGTTAAACACATTATTAAGGACAAAGGAATCTACATCGTGAGTGGTATTCTGCAGGAGCGCGAACCGGAAATAATTCACACTGCAGAATTGCAAGGCTATCGCTTGTTGGAGATACTGCATCGCGATGAATGGAGCGGCATTGCATTCCGCTACGAGGGCTGATATGCATCGGTTTTATGTGGAAGAACAGTTGAAAGAAGGAAGTCTGTATACACTGTCTAAAGAGGAAGCCCATCACGCCATCCGGGTGCTGCGCTTAGCGGTAAACGACGCCATTGAACTATTAGATGGCAGGCAGTTATTCTCTGCAAAAATTGTACATCTAAGCAAAAATGAAGTCAAAGTACAAGCTTTAGACTCCATGCCCAGCACGGCAGCACAAACAAAAATCACCTTGTATCAAGGCTTTCCCAAAGGTGACAAATTATTTCATATTGTGCAAAAGTGTACAGAAATCGGCGTTTATCGCATCGTGCCAGTGATTATGGAACGCAGCGTTAAAAAAAACAGCAACACCGAAAAGATTCTGGAAAAATGTAACAGAATGACGATCGAGGCATGCAAGCAATGCGGTAATAACCATATTCCTCCCGTAGAGGGTATCATTACCCTCGAAAATGCAATCCAGCAAATGCGTTTGCATGATACCTTGATTGTGCCTTGGGAAGGTGAAGAAAAGCTTCATTTAAATGCTATGATACAACAATGCAAAAAAGGAAGCGATATTGGTATTGTCATTGGCCCGGAAGGCGGCATGGATACAACGGAAATAGAACAAATGAAACAAATCAATGCTGCCACTGTCACATTCGGCAAACGCATATTGCGTACCGAAACCGCCGGAATGTGCGCTATATTTGCGATACTGAGCGGTTTGAACGACTAAATGAAGCAAAGGAAACAATAATTTGAACAAAGTATTCTTTCACACCTTAGGCTGTAAGGTAAACCAATACGACTCCCAAGCAATGCTGGAGCAATTTCTGATACACGGCTATCAACAAGTGTTTCGCCCCGAAGACGCCGATGTTTGCGTTGTAAATACCTGTACTGTAACCGGTACGGCAGATAAAAAGAGTTTGCAGATTGCTAACAGACAGAAAAAACTAAATGAAAACTGTGAACTCATCATCACCGGCTGCATGTCACAAAACCGCTCAGATGAGCTGTTATCTACCGGAGCAAGGCTGATATTGGGAACACAGTTCCGCAATAATATTGTTGCACTGCTTGAAAAAGCGATAGAGGACAACACGCAAATTGTCGCCGTAGAATCTCTTGACTTGGTTGGATTTGAAAACCTGCAGGTCAGCGGCCACAATGCGCACACC
>JBHADM010000135.1:0-5282 GCA_041855045.1 Bacillota bacterium
CATTGCTTGTATGGGTATCACAAAATTCAAATATACTTTCCGCAAATATTATAGTTGCACCGTTACAGAATACATCCACAACAAACGAATTACTCACGCCGAACAGATGCTTATAACCACGAGCTTGGAGATTAAACAGATCGCTCAAATTGTCGGATATTCCCACGCAGGGCGTTTTGCAGCGCTTTTCAAGCGAAAAATCGGACTGACACCTGTGGAGTATCGGGCAACCCTGAAAACCAATGGATAAGATTCATGCTAAAGATAGCGATGGCAGCATTCCAATTGCTGCAATATAATAACCGTTTCATATCCTGTTTCTGAATGGGCTACACCTTACTTTTGCCCTTGGGTAGCAGCTTATGATATCCCTTCGGATTTGTCCTGTTTTTGCAGCTTTATTTAATAGCAAAATACTGAAACATCGGCAACGCTTAAATGGATTTTCGTTGTGAGACTATTGTCGGATATGTGAAAGATGAATCCCTCTTTACAAGTCTAAATTCTGATTTTTCTGTGGCTGCTGTAGCCGTTCTTCTTGTTTTAAAATATTATAGACATTTATTCTGATACGCTCGGCTGCCTTAATCTCGTCGTTAAGAGAAAGATATCGGCTGTTAAGTTTATTTTGCACGGCGGTGAGTTCAGCATGTTCCTTTTCCATGCTTTCAGTGGCAGGCGGTATTGCCATTCATCACACCCTTGAGATAGTTTTTAGCCGCCGTGAACAGGATTTCGGTAGATTCATTTCGTACGTTATTGCCTTTGTACTTTAAGTAAATATCACATTGCTTGATGTGTTCGGTTAAGGTTTTTAAGCGCCGCTCCACTGGTTTCAGCTTTACACGAATATCATATTGTTCATCAATCATAGAACTGAATTTTTCATCAAGTCCAGTCATATCCCATGATGTTGTTCACGCTTAAGAAGTTGAGCATATCAGCCGCCGTTTTCAAGCCGTGGACTGTGCTGAATCGGTTCTGTTGTCCGTTCTATTTTTGCCGTGATAGTATGTATGTTCTGAATAACATCAGCAAGGGTCGGCGTTTTGATACTCTCGGCTGCCTCTTTCAGCCAATCCTGTAACTTGGTTATCCGTGCTTTAAGCTGGCGCAACTTGCTATTTGAAACTTCGATTTCTCGGTTTATGTTTCCGCGCACGCTGCGTATGCCACACTTCTCCATCTGTGAAGCTGCCGCGCCTAAATGGATGGTGGGGATTTGGTCTATGCCCTGTCGCTCATAAGAACGGTGGTCTAAACGCTCGGTATGATTGTTCTGCTCCAAAAACTGATTGCAAATATCAGCCCAACCGAGCCGCCATTCCTCTGCTTTGATCCCCATGTTCTTTCTTCGGTGTATGGTCGCATTGTAGGCATGATATGGACGTGTGGATTGCTCCCCAGGGCGTGTCCTCTCTTGTGGCTTCGCCCCAATTCACCTTACCGCTGCCTGTATCGTGTATCGCTATATCGGCCCACATTCCCGCCTGTACAAAATGCTGGTTGACATATTGACGCACAAGATTTATGTTTTGCGCCTGCGTGAGTTCAAGCGGCAGGGCTATTTCAATCTCCCTTGCAAGCTGTGAGTTGTTCGCTTTCTCGATTTTCTCGACGGCGTTCCACAAAGTCGCCCGGTCTGCAAGCTCGGCTAATGCGTTTTGGGGTAGCAAAATCTTGGTATGCACAACGCCGCCTTTGCGGGTGTAGTCGTGGGTTACACCATCATAATTATTCGTAATGATTTCGCCAGCGCGATAAGCTGCTGCCGTAACTGCTGACTTGCCTTTGCCTCGGCTGATGATTTTAATCCTGCAATGGTAGATTGCGATTGCAAAACTCCTTTCGCTTTTGATTGAACGGGTACCAGTGAGGTGTTATAATTTAGGCAATAAGTTAGTTGTGAGAGGTGGAAAATGGTAGCTGTCTTATTAATGCTTGCAGGTATAAGTGGTTTATATAGTTCTCTATTTGGTCGTACATCTAAGAAGAAAAATAGAGAAAAGATATTTTTGCTAATTGTCGCAGTTGTTTTTTTTGCATATGGAAGTTACATAATTTACTTATACTTAGGTGGAACGCTTGGTCGAGAAACCTTAGTTGGACCTCGTCAAAAAACTGCTTTTAGCCTGGTTGATACTATTGGCATTGTTTTGTTTATTTTGAGTGCTGTTTTGGGGAGATTATTTTACAAGAATAAGAAAGGCTAGTTATTCTTGTATGTTATTTCATATTTTTGTACCGATAGGCACAAAACACCCTTGCCTTTGCCCAGATTTTCGCTACTGCCTGCGGTGTTTTGCGGTGCTGTGTTTGTTGATTCGGGCACGGTTGTTTGTATGTTATGTGCTGTCAATCTGTCTAAAATGCGGTGGCTGTGTTCAGTGATAATGGTCTTTTCAAGGAATATTTGAAACTGTTCATCTGTGAGGGTGATGGTGTCGGGCAGCATACTTTCAAAAAGCCCCATGCGCTTGCAAAGGCGTTTTGTTCTGTCCTTTCGATTATTCAAAACAAAAATCTCAACCGATTTTAACAATTGAGATTCTTGAAGAAATCACATATACTTATTTTTTTGTAGCAGACTATAGAGAGAATAATGCATTCTACAAAGACCATTTCAAGAAAGTAGGTATACTTTGAAAACCTTTGCTAAACTGATTTTTATTGGGTTTTGCTCTACTATTGCTAGAGTAGTTGCACAGATGTTTATTCCAGAAAGCACACAAACCGTCTTACTGCCAAGTGTTTTTGTACAAAGCAACACTCTTCCGATTGTGTTTACGATATATGGATTTTTTTCTTACACTATCATTGCTGCTTTGTTTTTATTTATCCAAAAGCAATTAAATGGAAACAAGATATTCCAAGGCGTGAAATATGGCTTTTTTTGTGCGATCATTTGGATTGCTTATTTATTCGAGCCGCTCCCACACGTCCAGCCTTTGGATAGAATCAGTTATCCGCTTGCCGATGGGATAGCATTGTTGGTTATGGGAGTATTGTTGGGCTTACTGTTCGGTCGAAACTCAGCCAAGGAAAAGGCTGACATTTCCATAAAAGCAGAAACCATTCCATTTTTATCAATCATGTTGTCCTTTCTAGTTGGGCGCTTACTGATGTATAACGTCATTGGCATTTATTCTAACTACCATAACAAAACTCCATCAACGATTTTGTGGGCATTAGTTACAGGTTGTGCTGTTGCCTGTTCTGTTATTTGGTTTAAGCACTATCTTGGCAAGAAGAAAAGCAAAACCATTTTTGCCGGCATAGTGATGTATGGAATAAACATAACCTTATTCAACTTTTTTGTACCACTCGTGTTTGCTTCCGATACGCCTGACCTTATTATAAGAACTGTTGTTGATATCATTTTTGTTGCATTGGCTTGCATATTTGTTGATAAGAAATACAAATATTAATTCATCTCTAATATAGGCAAAACATTGATTGTTGCAACACAAGAACCGCCATGCTGTAAAAAGCATGGCGGCTCTGTTTTTCATTTTCCACTTTCATCCCAGTCACGTTCCTGCGTCCTGCCTTGTTTGATAATAGACACGTTTTCTCATTGGTCGCCCCTCTCGCACTACACCCCAGCACAGACTTGGTAAGAGTGTGGCAACCATTGGTATCTGACCGTCTGCGGTATTTAATTTCCGTAGGCGATAAGGAGTGAACTGATATTTATGGAGTATAATTTTACAAAACGCGAGCGTGATTTCGGCAAAACCGTCTTTGCAATTACCCTTGACCGCAAAAAAAATGACGGAGCGTATCGTCATTGGAGAAATGAGCGAAACGCGCCGCCATTCAGAAGATAGCACAGGCGATGTTTATTATGACCAAACCCGACCATGGGGTACATTACTTATTGTTTTTGAAGCCGCTGTGGAAAGAGAATAGCATCGTAATGCTATAATTTTGTGTGACAGCCATAGCAAAGTATTTCCCTTTGAAGCGGAACGTTGGAAAATCACCGCACCTGTTTCTGATTTTCTGCAAGGTAAATATGCAAGTGGTGAACCGTCCGCTATGTTTGCCGCCGTGAGAACTTGGGAAAAATATCTTAATTGCTTTAACATCAATCATGGAGCAGATGTATTGATACAAAGGTTCTCTACTCTATACCGTCCATTCTTCCTGTACGGCAACTATAAACTGTGGCAGGAAGAAGCCACGACGCACTGCCAAACATATTGCGGAGCGAAGAAGCGGTCAAACGTAAGGGCTTGGTTAAGCGTAGAGAACTGCCCCTTACTAATTTTTCATCATGGCTTATCAGGCAGCAAAACGAGGTTGACCGACTGATGGATGAGGGGTAACCAGTGTTAGGTTTAGGGGGCAATTTAGCCTCTAAAATGCCCTTTTTTAGCGTTTTGATGGGTGGGTAAGTTTTTTTATATTGCCTCGCTTGTTTTTGAGGTTAATTCTTCACGCAAAGCTCGTATTCATGCGGGTTTACGAACGCAAAAAACGGCCATTTGTCCACACCTCTATGTAACCAATGAGCCGTTTTCGGCTGGCTATCACCTCTCAATGCAATGACTTGGTTCTACTGCTAATGAGCCGTTCGCCCTGCTGTTTTGTATCTTTGCTGTGATATTGCTTCCATGCAGAACCCCCATTATTTCAAGAAAGTCACACCGCCCAGTTACGGGCTTTTTCCTGTTCTTCAATGACTCCGGCATACCAGCCACCCTGCTGCAGCAGCTCTGTGTGCGTGCCTTGCTCGCGGATGGAACCGTTATCAAGCACAAGAATATTTTCGGCATTTTTAATCGTGTTGAGCCGGTGCGCAATCACAATAACTGTCTTACCCTGCATTAGGGTATCCAGTGCCTTGTTTATTTCGAACTCATTATCAGCGTCCAGGCTGGAAGTGCTCTCATCCAGTAGCACAATTGGCGCATCCTTGATTAGGGCACGGGCGATAGATACTCGCTGCTTTTCGCCACCGGATAGCGTCGAGCCACCTTCCCCGACCATGGTGTTATATCCATCCGGTAAGGACATAATAAACTCATGGCACTGTGCAGCTTCGGCAGCCGACTTAATTTCAGCATCTGTCGCATTCGGCTTGCCTACGCGGATATTATTGGCAATGGTGTCGTTTAGCAAATATACATCTTGGAATACCACAGCCATCTGCTCAGTCAGTCCATCCGGAGAAATAGTTTTAATGTCCTGATTTCCGATTGTAATTCTGCCGCCTGTTACATCCCAAAACCGTGAAATCAGGCTTACAATTCTGGTCTTGCCACTGCCAGAGGGAC
>JBHADM010000136.1:0-27883 GCA_041855045.1 Bacillota bacterium
AGGAGATACTGTCCATACCCAGAGCGACCATTAATGTACATGCTTCTCTGCTGCCCAGACACAGAGGTGCCTCCCCCGTACAATGGGCGATACTGCAGGGAGATACGATGACCGGTGTCACCACTATGCTTACCGACAAAGGCATAGACACCGGCGATATGCTTCTAAAAGCCGAATGCCCTATTACGCAGGAGGACACGACGGAAAGTCTGCTGTCCAAACTATCCGAGATAGGTGCTGCGCTCCTGCTTGAAACATTGGAAAAATGGGATAGCATTACACCTGTCAAACAGGATGAGACACAGGCCACCTACGACCCTATGCCCCAAAAAAACATGGGTGCCATCGACTTTCATCAAAGCGCAGAACAGATTGAGCGGCAAGTGCGCGCCTTCAAATGCTACCTGCATACAGCGGGCGATGTGCTGTATAAAATCGCAAAGGTAGGCGTGCTGGGAGATAGCTCTAAAGCTGCCGGCACAGTGGTGCAGGCAGACCCTAAAAAGGGCATTGTGATTGCCACCGCAACAAAGGACCTTGCCATACTCAAAATACAAGCCCCCGGCAAAAAAGAAATGGACGCCAAAGCCTATCTATTAGGCAACACTGTCGCAGTGGATTGCGACTACACACGAGCATTTAAATAAAAGGAAAAACATATGCAGGATAAGCAGAAAAACGAAACAAAGAACCTTCACAGGGGCGAAAAATCAAATACAAGCAATGGATTTACAAAGCGCGACGGGCAAAAAAGATCTTTCGATGGCAAGCGCAACGACAGAAAAGACAGACCCGCTTATAGCACAGAGAAGCGCAGCTATGACAGAAAAGGCTCCGAGAAAAGAGAATTTTCACGAGGCAAAGGCGAACAAAAAAGTTTTGAAAAGAAAGCTTACGGCAAGCCGGATGGAGAGAGTAAAGGCTTCGGCAACCGCCGTTTTGAAAAGCGTGACGGAGAAGGCGGCAAACGCTTTGAGCGCAAGCCCCATGATGCCAAACCCTATGCAAAACACGACGGCGAAAAAAGAGAGGGCTATATCAAACGTGACGGAGAAAAACGAGAAGGCTTTGCGCCGCGTGACAACAGATCCGGTTTTTCAAAAGAAAATAAAAGACGCCGTTTCGACAGACGCGAAAGCGATGCAAACAGAGAATTATCGCGCAGGGATGACAGAAAACCCTTTGTAAAACGCGATGACAAACCCGCATTTACCAAGCATGACGGAGAGCATAAACCCTTTGTGCGTAAGGATGCATCGAGAGAAGAAAACAAAGGCGTTTCACTCTCCCGCCTGAGCGCCTTCCGCATCCTGCAGGATGTGACCGTACGCGGCGCATTTACATCCATTGCTTTAGACAGGGTGCTGGCTGCAAACGACCTCTTAGAGATGGATAAACGCCTTGCCACCAGCATTGTATACACCACACTGGAAAACATGATAAAAATCGACCACATCCTCGACGCACATATGGAGAAGCCCAGCTACGAACCGGTTCTACGAGATGTGCTGCGCATGAGTGTGGCACAGATACTATTCATGGATAAAATACCGGATTTTGCCGCCATCAACGAGGGTGTCAAACTCATTCGTGTAGTCAGCATAGTGGAAGCCTGGTCCGGCGTGGTAAACGGTGTGCTGCGCAATATCCTGCGCAATAAGGAAAGTTTCGAATGGCCTAAGGAAGAGGATGGCAGAGAACGCTTTCTATCCGTCTGCTACTCCATGCCGCTATGGCTTGTAAATACACTCATAGATCGCTTTGGATACGAAGAAGCGAAGGCCGTCATCACCTATGCGAAAGCGGACAATCGCACCTGTATTCGCCCCAACTTTATGCATACCTCCATCCCCGCATTTGAGGCGCTGCTTGCAAAAAAAGGCTGGGAGTACGAAAAAGGCATGGTGCCCAACAGCTATCTGGTCAGGAATATAGACAGCATTGCGACAGACGAGGACTTTCAAAAAGGTTTATTCTCCGTACAGGGGCAAAGCTCCATGCTGGCAGCCATGGCGGTGGAAAACGGTCTCGGCATGATGGTACTGGACGCCTGCGCCGCGCCCGGCGGCAAGACCTTCTATATGGCGGAAAAACAGCAGGGAAGCGGCCGTGTTTACGCCTGGGATCTGCATGCCCACCGTGTGGAACTCATCCGCCAGCAGATGTACCGACTCAACCCCGGCAATGTGCGTGTGGCGATATGCGATGCCACACAATACAGAGACGACATGTTCGAGCTCTTCGACCGTGTACTGATAGACGCACCCTGTTCCAATTTGGGAGTGATGCTGGAAAAGCCGGATGTCAAGTACAACGCCAAAGAGGAAGAGATGCCCGCTTTGCTGGATACCCAGTATAAAATACTGGAAAACTGCGCCAAGTACCTTAAAGTAGGCGGTATTCTGGTGTACAGTACCTGTTCCATACTGCCGGAGGAAAACTACGGCCAGGTTGAAAAATTCCTGCAAAACAATAAAAACTTCAAAATGCTCTCCATGCCAAAAAGCTTCCCAGCCCCCATGCTGGCGCAGGAAAACGAGCGCGGTTTGGAGATATTTGCGCACAAATCCGGCTTAGAGGGATTCTATATTGCCAGAATGCAGAAATATGAATAAGACGCATCTGTTTCAACATAGCAAGGAAGAGCTCATCACTTTTTTACAGACACAGGGCCAGCCAAAGTTTCGCGCCAGGCAAATTACAGAGCTTGCGCTCAAGGGCTATGCATTTTCTGCCATGCAAACATTGCCCAAGGCACTGCGAGAGTTGTTAGACGCGCAATTTATTGCGCAGGCATGTACGATTCACGCAGTGTTTCGAAGCCAAATAGACGATACTGTGAAATTTCTGTTTGCTCTGTTTGACGGTCACATCATTGAAGGTGTACTGATGAAATACCACTACGGCTATACTTTGTGCATCAGCACGCAGGTCGGCTGCCGTATGGGCTGCAAGTTCTGCGCCAGCACTCTGAATGGCTGTGTACGCAATCTCTATGCCGCCGAAATGCTGGGGCAAATCATTGCTGCGAACAAATTTCTGGGCGATGCCGGGCATGTGGGGCATGTGGTGCTCATGGGCAGCGGCGAGGCTTTGGACAACTACGACGAAACCCTCCGTTTTTTGCATATGGCACATGATGAGGAATTGCTGCATATCAGCTACCGTAACATCTCTCTTTCCACCTGCGGATTGGTGCCGGAAATGCTGCGCTTTATCGACGAAGGCATACCGGTGACACTTTCCATATCCCTACACGCCACAAACGATGAAAAACGCAAGGAAATTATGCCCATCGCCAAGGCTTATTCCCTGCCCGAGCTCATGGGCGCCGCGCACAGCTACGTCAAAAAAACCGGCCGCCGCGTTATATTTGAATATGCGGTTATGGAGGGTGTCAACAGCAGCCGTGAGGATGCGGAAGCCCTTGCCAAACTTTTAAAAAACCTGCAGTGCCATGTCAATGTAATCCCGCTGAACAAAGTGGGTGAACGCGACCTGGAGGCGCCCAGCCAAACAAAAATCAATCAGTTTATTGCCTGTTTGGAAAACCTTGGCATATCGGTCAGCAAACGGCGGAGCATGGGCAACGACATAGAAGGCGCATGCGGGCAATTACGCCATAAGGTGCTTGACCATATTCTAATCAAAACGCCAAATACATAAACCATTACAGCTATCCCCACAATCCATCCTTTCTATCGAAACAAAGGAGAACATTGAGCATGATACTATCCAGAACGGAAATCGGTCTTGTCAGAAAAATCAATCAAGACGCCATATTCGCCAGCCCCACCCTCTGCGCAGTTGCCGACGGTATGGGCGGGCATAAGGCGGGCGAGGTCGCCAGCCGGATTGCCATAGAGCAGATACAGCAGCATCAGGCAAAACTGCCTTCCATGAAGGAAGCACAGCTGATTTTTGACGGCATCAACCGGGCTATTTTCAATGCCCAAGAACACGATGAAGTATTGGAGGGCATGGGCACTACGCTCACCTGCGCATGGTTGGCTGCAGGCAAACTCATCATCGGCCATGTCGGCGACAGCCGCTTATATATTATCAACGAGCGCGGCATCAAGCAAATTACGCAAGATCACTCCTATGTGGGCAGACTGGTGCGGGATAGACTGATCACCGAAGAGGAGGCGCGCACCAACCCCTACCGCAACTACATAGACCGTGCGCTGGGGCTGGAGGAGGAAGTTGAAATACAATACATTGAATATCCTTTACAAAAGGATGATATCGTGCTGATCTGCTCCGACGGACTCAGCTCCATGATAGCCAAAAATGAACTGCAGCGCTGTATACTCACATACAAAGGGGAAGAAGTGCTGGATATATTGTTTCAAAAAGCAAAGGAAGCCGGTGCTCCCGATAACATCAGCGCCATTCTTCTTTACGGAAGCGAGGCGGTACTATGAGAAGTTTGATTGGCCAGCTGCTATCCAACCGCTATTTGATAGAATCCTATGTGGATGAAGGCGGTATGTCGGTTATTTACAAAGCCACCGACATTGCCACCAACCAAACCGTCGCCATCAAGGCATTAAAACCCGAATTCAGCCGCGATGTGGACTTTACAAAACGCTTTTTCAACGAGGCGAAAGCCTCGTATAATATGAGCCATCCGAATATTGTGGCACTGCTGAATGCCGACGAGGATGCCGGCGTGTATTACCTCTGCTTTGAATATGTGGAAGGCCCTACACTCAAACAGCAGATTATTCGCAACGGCATTATCGACGGCCGCGATGCTGCACGCATTGCCATACAAATACTTTGGGCACTGGATCACGCCCACTCCAAAAACATCATACACCGCGATATTAAACCGCAAAATGTCATCATGCATCCCAGCGGAAACGCAAAAGTGCTGGACTTCGGAATTGCCCGAGTGCCTAACTCCAATACGCTCACCGATGAAAAAACCGCTTTGGGCACCGTGCAATATGTTTCGCCCGAGCAGGCCAGCGGCAAGGAAATCACTGCCGCCAGCGATATCTATTCCATGGGCATCGTGCTGTATGAAATGATCACCGGCGTGCTGCCCTTCAACAGCGAGGATTCGCTGGTCATACTTGCAAAGCAGCTCAATGAGAGGCCAAAGCCGCCCAGCTTTTATAACAAGGGCATATCCAAATCGTTGGAGTTGATCATTCTGGCAGCCATGCAAAAGCTGCCTTCCAACCGTTACCGAAACGCCGGTGAAATGATAGAGGATTTGACGAATTTTCTGCAAGGAAAACCGCCAAAAAAAGCCCTTGAAATCAAAAACCGAATCGACAGCAAAGCGCAGCAAACGCCTATACCGATAAAAGAGGAAAAACCATCCCTCAGCATGCGCGCCAAAAAGAATGTAAAGAAGCATTACAATGTATTTGTGTGGGCGATTCCCCTATTTCTGATTACCACAACCATCATATTGGTTTGGGGGGTATCCTGGATCAGTTCCCTTACTAAAGTGGTTTATGCGCCCGATTTACAGGGAATGGAGCATGTGAAAGCCATTGAAACCACCAACAATTTAGGCCTACGGCCTTTGGTGCGGTTCATGTATCACAATGTCGTGGCGGAGAACCGCGTGATAGACCAGAATCCATTGGCGCAGGAGCGAATGAATGCAGGCGATACCTTGATTATCAATGTCAGCCGCGGCAGACAGGCAGAGCTTGTTCCAAATCTGCAGGGCATGGCACTGACCGATGCCTATAAAAGAGCCAGTGAGCTTGGATTTACACTGGCTGTGGTGGAGCGTGTGGTCAGCCATGACTATGCCGAAGGGATCATACTGGAACAGCTTACCGCTGCCAACACCGTGCTACCAAGCGACCGTATCGTACAGCTTATTGTGAGCGGTGGGGCACGTTCCGTACCAAATGTACTGAACCTGCAGCTGGAGGAAGCGCGCGATATCATCTTTGATAAAAATCTGAACGTGGGCAATATCGAATACATCGAAACCAAAGAAAAACAAGACGACGGCAAGGTAATGAAGCAGATTCCGGATGCCGGCAGCGAAGTCATTATAGGCAGTAAGGTCAACCTTGTCCTGGCAAAATTTCCCAATTATTATCAAGGCAGCATCAATGTGAATCTACAAAACTATACAAAAACTGTCCATTTACGCATCACCTTGCTGGAAGCCGGCGCAGAGGTAGAAAAGCATAACCAAAACGTGGACGCCGGCAAGCTCGACAGCCTGCGCATACCGATAGAATCGATATACGAGGGCAATATGACAGCCCGCATCTATATTAACGACACTCTGACAGAAAGTGTGGAGGTCAATTTGAAATGACGCTCACACCCGGAAAACTCATCAAAGGAATCGGCGGATTCTACTACATACTGGCAGAGGACAATACTGTCTATACCGTAAAAGCAAAGAAAAAACTCAAACATCAAGGCTTGACTCCTACCATAGGCGACGACGTGCTGTTTGTACCGGGAGAAGGTGAACAACACGGCTGGCTGGAGGAGATACGAGCCAGAAAAAACCTGCTGGTAAGACCGCCCGTAAGCAACATAGACTGCCTTTGCATCGTGATATGCGCCCTGCCCAAACCCGACTATCTGTTGCTGGACATGCTGCTGATAGTCGCCCATCGCTACCACATAGAGCCACTTATCGTATATAACAAATGCGATATGGGGCTGGATGCGGGGCTTGTCGCCTATGAGAGCTGCGGTGTAAAACACTTTGATGTATCGGCCTTGAATGCCGTCGGTTTGGAAGCGCTGAAAAAGGAGCTTTACCACAAAAGTGCGTGTATGGTAGGGCAAAGCGGCGTGGGCAAAAGCACGCTGATCAACGCGCTGCTGGGCACTGAGCTGGAAACCGGCGACATCAGCCGAATAGACCGTGGCAAACACACCACAAGACATGTGGAGATTCATTTTAAAGACAATATACGCATATTTGATACGCCAGGCTTTTCTGTACTGGAGCTGATGAAAGATATGCCGGCAGAGGACATACAAAACTATTATCCGGAGCTGCATCCCTACATCGGTCACTGTCACTTCCTCCCCTGCTTACATATGAACGAGCCAAATTGCGCCGTATCGCAGGCGGAAGCCCTTGGAAAAATATCCACCGAACGCATGCAGCGATATCGTCGGTTGGTAGAAACCGCAAAGGAAAATTGGAGGACAAAATATGATTAAGATCAGCCCATCCATACTGGCTGCCGACATCCTCAACATGGGTGCGGACATACAGCGCATTGTCGATTGCGGCATAGATTACCTGCATATGGACATGATGGACGGCCATTTTGTGCCGAACATCAGCTATGGCCCTGCCGTGGTGAAGGCAGTCAACAAGGCCTTTGATACACCATTGGACGTACATCTGATGTTAAGTGAGCCGGAGCGTTATATTGACGCTTTTGTCGAAGCAGGCAGCGATATCCTAACCATACATGCCGAAACAGCAAATTTTGCCAGCACTCTGGAGCAAATACGCAGCAAAGGCATAGGTGTGGGCGCATCCATCAAACCCAATACCCCTGCAAGTGCGCTCTACCCTTATCTGGATAAACTGGACCTGATACTGGTGATGACAGTAGAACCCGGCTTTGGTGGCCAGAGCTTTATGGAAAGCTGTGTGGAAAAGGTGCGCCAGCTGCGTACACAGGGATTTAAAGGCATCCTCAATGTAGACGGCGGCATCAATATGCAGAACGCAAAAATTTGTACTGACGCCGGCGCTGATATGCTTGTTATGGGCACAGCGCTGTTTCAAGTAAATAATCCACAGGAGGTAGTAGACTACATACATAGTCTGTAATATAAACATGATGAACAAACAATTAGCGGAACGAGTATTACAAACCGCCATGCAAACCGGCGGTGATTTTGCCGAAATATTCCTGGAGGACAGAATCAATAACCATATCACCATGCGCAAAGGGCTGACTGAAAACATATTGAGCGGCCGCCTTCACGGCGCAGGAATACGCGTTTTCCTGGGACTGCAGGCATATTATGTGTATACCAACGATACCAGTGAAGTCGGGCTGTTGGAATGCGCCAAACGCGCCGCTGCAGGTATACAGGAGAGCAAAAAACACAGCGTAAACCCTTTACAGGAAATGGAAACATGCAAGGGCTGGGATGAAAGCTACAAACCTGCTGAGGCCGCAGCCAAAGAAAAAATAGAACTGCTGCGTCGTGCTCACAAGGCAGCCATGTCGGTAAAGGGCGTCAGCCAGGCCGTTTTTGGCTTAGGGGACTCCATACAGAAAGTATGGATTGCCAACACCGAAGGCCGCTTCGTGCACGATACCCGATTCTACAGCCGCATATCCTGCTCCGCCATTGCCGAAAAAAATGGCGAAATGCAAACCGGCAGCGAAAACCCCGGCGCACACCGCGGCTTCGACTATTTTTCGGAAATTGATGTGGAAGCCTATGCAAAAAAGGCAGCCACCACTGCCGTTACCATGATAGACGCACCCTATTGCCCTGCCGGCAAAATGCCGGTGGTCATCGGCAACGGTTTTGGCGGCGTAATCTTCCATGAGGCTTGCGGACACAGTTTGGAAGCCACACAGGTAGCCTATGGAAACAGCGAGTTCTGCGGCAAGCTGGGGCAGCAAATCGCCGCACCCTGTGTAACAGCAATCGAAGACGGCACCATCCCCTACGCCTGGGGTTCGCTGCATGTAGATGACGAGGGTACCCCCACCAACCGATTGGTGCTGATTGAAAACGGCATACTGAAAAACTATATGATAGACAAGCTCAACAGCCGCCGCATGAACATGCCCATCACCGGCAGCTCCCGCCGTGAAAGCTACCGCTATGCACCCACCAGTCGTATGCGCAACACCTTTATCGACAACGGCACCGACAGTGAAGAGGAAATGATAGCCACCATGGGCGACGGTCTGTTTGCCATGAAGATGGGAGGCGGTTCCGTAAATCCTGCCACCGGCGAGTTCAACTTTGCGGTGCAGGAAGGATATTTGGTGAAAGACGGCAAAATCACCACACCGGTGCGCGGCGCCAGCCTGATCGGCAAGGGCAGCAAGGTGCTTCCGCTGATTGACCGTGTAGGCGGAAACCTGAGCCAGGCACAAGGCATGTGCGGCAGCCTCAGCGGCAACGTTCCCACCAACGTAGGACAGCCTTATATCCGCGTCAAAGAGATGACCGTAGGCGGAAAGAGCAATTAGGAGGACATATGAAAGATTTTATTCAAAAACTTCTTAACAAAGCAAAAGAACAGGGACTGGTCGCCGAGTGCTTTATGCAGGCAGAAGATACGCTGCAATCCACCTCCAAAGGCAGAGAGCAGACCGGATTTGAAGCGAACTCCACACAGTCTGTCGGTTTTCGCGTGTTGATTGACGGCAAGATAGGCTATGCCTCCACCGAGGCCTTTGACGACGAGGCCATCGACATGCTTCTGCGCCGCGCGACAGAAAGCGCTACGCTCAGTGAAATGCCGGATGAGCAGTTTATATACGAAGGTGCCGAAGAGTACCCTACAATCGTTCACAACGAAGCCGGAAAAATGGCAGATACATCGTATCTGTTTGCAGTCAACTCCAAAATCAATGACATAGCTCATGCCTATGATGCAAGGATAGAAAAAGTGAGCACCACGTTTGCAAGCACAACAAAAGAAAGAAAAATACTTGCCAACACCTATGGCATGTATCTGGAGCATGAGGATGTCACTACACAAATTTACAGCGATGTAACCGCAAAGGACGGCGAGGAAATACAAACCGCTTATGAGTTCGCGGTAAAGCGTGTGCCGGAAAGTATAGACCTGGAAGCATTGTCCAAAAGTATGTGTAAAAAAGCCTTGGATTCGCTCGGCGCAGACAGTGTGCCCAGCGGCATGTATTCCATCATCTTTGACAACGCCGCCATGACCAGCTTGCTGTCGGTGTTCTCGTCCATATTCAGCGCAGAGGCGGCGCAAAACGGCTTATCCTTGCTGGCAGGCAAAGAGGGTGAACGCATCGCCAGCGAAGCCGTACAGCTTATCGACGAGCCGCATAGAGCGGACGCTTTCCAAAGCATAGGCTTCGACGATGAAGGTGTACCCACCTACAACAAAGCCATCATCAAAAACGGCGTGCTGCAAACCCTGCTGCACAACCTAAAAACGGCACATAAAGCAGGCGTAAAAAGCACCGGAAACGCCAGCGGGGGCGGCAAAGTCAAGAGTTTTAACCTGCACTTTGCGCCCGGCACGAAAAGCCCCGAAGAGCTGCTGCAGGATATGAGCGATGGCATCGTCATCCAGAGAATGGATGGTCTGCATGCCGGCGCGAATCCCATTTCCGGCGACTTTTCCCTGCTGGCTAAGGGCTACCTTGTAAAAGATGGCAAGCCTGCCGGCGCAGTATCTCAGATTACCGTGGCCGGAAACTTCTATCAGCTGCTGAAGGACATCATTGCCTTCGGAAACGACCTGGCATTCTTCTACGGCGCAAAAGGCTCCCCATCCTGCTATGTAGGCAAGCTATCCGTTGCCGGTAAATAAGGAGTACTATGAAAAAATTACACACATCCGCATTTTTGATCGATAATAAAGCAACACTGCAAAATATCATACATGAACTGGAGAAGGATTTTCCCTACGTATCCATACTGGGTACGGATGTCAGCACCATGCGCTACCAGGTCAGCACCAGCGGCACAACGCTGGCGCCGACTATGGATGAACAAAGAGGCTTTGTAGTACGCGTATACCAGGACTGCGGATACACCGAATATTCATTTAATGTGCTGGACAAAGACAGAGTGTGCCAAAAAGTACGCTCCCTCGCCAAAGAGGACAGAGCTGCATTTGCACGGAATAAAACCTTAGTACAGTACAACAGGCTACCCAACGATGAGAGAGCCGAGCATTTTTATGTGGCGGAGCTTGCCAGACTGCCCGAGGAGGAGCAGCCGCAGGAGATCATTGAAAAACTGCAGCGCATACATGACAGTGCCAAAGCCAAGTATCCCGAAATAGTACAAGTCGCGGTGATTTATTCCTACGCACAGGTCAACAAGCTGTTTTTGAGCAAAAACCGTGATTTATACCAAAGCTACGCCTACTCTATCGGCACAGCATTTGCCGTAAGCAGCAATGAAAGCAATACCCAGCAAGACTATCTTACCTGTTCCGGTCTGTGCGGCGCAGAGCTGACAGACGAGTTGGAAATCCTTGCGAATGAAGCCTGCAAGCGCGCTGTAGAGCTGCTGCATGCAGAAAAAGTTATCCCCGGAGACTATGACATCATCTGCGACCCGGACTTTACCGGATTGATTGCGCACGAGGCTTTCGGTCATGGCGCCGAGATGGATATGTTTGTGAAGAATCGTGCCAAGGGTATGGAGTTTGTAGGCAAACGCGTGGCGTCCGACAAGGTGGAAATGCATGACGGCGCCACCTCCGCTCCGGAAGTAAGCAGTTACCTGTTTGACGACGAGGGCAACCTCGGCAAAGACACTGTAATTATCGACCGCGGCATACTCAAAACAGGCATATGCGACGAACTATCCGCCATATTGCTGGGCACCGAATCCACCGGCAACGGCAAACGCGAAAGCTACAAGCGCAAAGCTTATACCCGTATGACCAACACTTTCTTCTCTGCGGGCAACGACTCGCTGGAAGATATGATTGCCTCCATCGAAAAGGGCTATCTGCTGGAAGGCTTCTCCTCCGGCATGGAGGACCCGAAAAACTGGGGTATACAGTGCGTGGCCAGCAAGGGTAGAGAAATCATAGACGGCAAATTGAGCGGCAAGATTGTCACTCCTGTGTATCTAACAGGTTATGTGCCTGATTTGCTCAACTCCATCAGTATGGTATCCGACGGATTGAAGCTCTCCGGCTCAGGCTACTGCGGCAAGGGCTGGAAGGAGTGGGTAAAAACATCCACCGGCGGCTCATACATTAAGGCAAGAGGTAGATTAAGCTAATGATAGAATTGATACAAAGCCTGTTGGGCAAACTGCCAAGCCTAAGCGCTTGGATTATTACTGCGGAAGAAAAGCGTACCGCAGAAGTATTTCTGATCAAAGACAAGGTGGATATGAACCGCGCCTGCGATACCCTGGAATACAGTATAAAACTCTTTGTGGATTTTGAAGAAAACGGCAAACGCTACAAGGGCGATGCCACAGCTGTCGTAGGTGCATCTGACAGTGCAAAGGAAATCGAAGAAAAACTGCAAAAGACCGCATTGGCTGCCGGATTTGTGAAAAATCCGTGGTATGACTTACCGGAGAATGAGGATATTGCCGTATTGAAACCAAAGGCATATCCGCTGCTTTCGGATTTCAAGGCAAAGTTTGAAGAGATACATCGCATACTGTACAAACCCTACCCCTATCAGTCCAAAGTGAACAGCTGCGAACTGTTTGCAAGCGAGAGCAAGCTGCATGTACGCAGCTCCAAGGGCGTGGATGTGGGTTATGAAAGAAGTCTGTTTTCCTTTGAAGTCGTCACCGACAGCGAACAGGGTGCCGAGCCTGTGGAAATCTTCAACGGCTATGAGCTCAGCAATATAGATCTTGCCGAAATCGAGCGCATTGTGGATAAACAACTCATGGAAACCGAAGGCCGCGCACTTGCAACACGCAATATCAAAATGGAAAATATGCGCGTGGTGCTCAGCGGCGATGCCGTGGAGGAATTGCTCTACTTCTATTGGGAGCAGGCCAGTGCGCGTACCATATACCAACAAGTTAGCCGCGCCAAAATTGGGGATAACTTTTTTGGAAAAGATGCTGTGGAAAACTTCAACATGCGCATCAATCCGGCACTGAAAAACGCCGTAAACCCTGCGCCTGTGGATGGTGAAGGAAAAAAACTGCAAGCCTATACCCTGTATGAAAACGGTGTGGTAAAAAATCTGCTGGGCAATGCAAAGTTTGCGCAATATCTGCATGTTGCCAACAGGGGATACTGCAATATATTCGAGGTGGACGGCGGAAAACAGTCACTGTCTGCATATTTGCAAGGCGAGTATGTCGAAATACTGGCCTTCTCTTCCTTCCTGATGGACGAGACCACAGGCGACTTTGGCGGCGAGTTCCGTCTGGCCAAGCACATCAAGGACGGTGTGGCACGCTACATTACAGGCGGTTCCATATCCGAGAACCTGTTCCGCTTACAGGACAGCATGCGCCTGAGCAAGGAGTTGCAGGCGCGCAAGCATTCCTTGGCGCCGGCGGCTGTGATACTGGACGGTGTGACCGTAGCAGGAGAATAAATACGACCCAATGCCCAAGGAGACTTCTTCTTGGGCATTTTTATATCATCATGCACCCCATTCAAATTGACGGAACACTATTTTTTTGGTAGGATATTATCATAGCAGTTACATCTTAAGATAGATTGTTATGATATGCTGTAGCTTGCAACTTGGAGGAGAACACTTGAAAAAACATTCCTTACTGACTATCGCAACATGGCTGCTGCTGTTTGCGCTATGGTTTATTGCAACGGAGTTTGCATGGGTCAGCCCTACGCTGATTCCCAAACCTGCCGAGGTCTTCCAAGCGTTTCTGGATACAAACAATCCACAGATTGGATATAACGGGCTGCTGCTTTGGCAACATATAGGCGTCAGCTTTTACCGCTTACTGCTGGCTGTATTCTTTGCTATTATCACAGCGATACCGCTTGGACTATGGAGCGGATATTCCCCCAAGCTGCGCGCCGTAGTGGACTCCATTGTGCAGTTCTATCGACCCATTCCCCCGTTGGCATATTATACTCTGCTGGTATTGTGGATGGGCATAGACAACAGCTCCAAAATCATGCTTTTGTATTTGGCAGCATTTGCACCCATATACCTTGCCTGCGTAAATGCCGTTTCGCTGGTGAGCCCGGAGTATATCAAAAACGCTTTGAGTTTGGGCGCAAGCCGCCGTCAGATATTCTTCCATGTGGTATTGCCGGCATCCCTGCCGCAAATATTCGTAGGCACGCGTACCGCCATAGGGTTCGCCTACACAACGCTGGTTTCCAGCGAAATGGTGGCCGCTGTCAGCGGCATAGGCTGGATGGTGCTGGACGCCCATCGCTTCCTGAAATACGATGCGGTGTTTCTCGGCGTCATCGTCATGGGCGTCACAGGCGTACTACTGGACAGCCTGCTGCTGTACATGGAAAACAAGCTCCTATTCTGGAAAGGAAAACAATGAAGAAACGATTTTTGATCCTTTGCCTGTTGTTGCTGTTTTTGCTGCAATCCTGCAGCGGCGCGGATACGCAGGGTGTAAAACAGGTCAATATAGGCTATCTGCGTGTACCGAACGACGCTACTGTTGCGTTGGAAATGGGCTATATCAAGGATTTTTTTGACAGCAAGGGCATAGGCGTCAACTTTGTCATCGTCGATTCAGGCATTGAAGCCAACCAGGCATTTGCTTCCAAGAGTCTGGATTTTGCCAGTATGGGGCACACCAACGCCGTGGTTTCGCTGTCCAAGGGCTTGGATACGGAACTGGTATGGATACATGAGCTGCTCGGCAAAGTGGAGGCGCTCGCTGTTCGCAAGGACAGCAACATTGCAAAAATAGAGGATTTGGCAGGCAAGAAAATCGCCACGACCTATTCCTCCACCTCTCACTATCTATTGTTGCACCTGTTGAAAGAATATGGACTGGAGGACAAGGTACAGATTCTGGATATGCAGACGCGGGACATCGTAGCCGCCTGGCAGCGAGGCGATATAGACGTCGCCTACACCTGGGAGCCGGGGCTTTCAAAACTGTTGGAAAACAATGGAATCGTGCTTATAAGCAGCGAAGATATGTTGGATAAGGGCTATGTTACCGCCAACGTGGGATTGGCGCGCAAAGCTTTTGCGCAAGCAAATCCGGAGCTGATGGCGGGCCTTTTGAAAGCCATTGCCAAGGGCAGCGAGCTGTACCGCACAGAGCCTTCCACGGCGATAGCCGCTGCAGCAAAGTCTTTAGGGCTCACAGAAGCGGACTGCGCCAAGCAAATGAGCGGCTCCAGATGGCTGAGTTTATCCGACATGCTCGACTCGAAGCTGCTGGGATCCAAGGACGCTCCCGGTACATTTGTACAGGTTTTGAAAGATACTGCCGACTTTATGTACGGTCAGCGCGCCATCAGCAAAGTGCCCGACTATGAGGAATTTGCTGCTTTTGTGAATGCCGACTATGCCAAGCGCGCGCTGGAAGGAGAATAATTTGAGCAATCCACTCTTAACAATGCGGCATCTCAGTCATCAATACGAAGACAAGCCAAGCCCACTGCATGCCATTCGGGACATCAATCTGGATATTCAAAAAGGTGATTTTGTGGCTGTGCTCGGCCCATCCGGCTGCGGCAAAAGCACCTGGCTAAACATATTGGCCGGTTTTCTAAGGCCGACACAAGGTGAGGTTTTAATACATGGCAAACCCATTACCAAGCCCAACAAAGAGCGCGGGGTCATGTTTCAAAGCAGTACGCTCTACCCCTGGTTAAGCGTTGCAGAGAACATAGAGTTTGGGCTGAAAATGAGCGGTATGGAGAAAGGAAAACGGCAGGAAGTCGTCCGCAAGCTCATAACTGATATAGATTTGAGCGACTTTGCCCAAGCCAGAACCTATGAACTCAGCGGTGGCATGAAGCAGCGTGTGGCGCTGGCACGCGTACTGGCAAATAATCCCGAAGTGATACTCATGGATGAACCCTTAGGTGCGCTGGACGCCATTACTCGCCATAAAATGCAGACGCTGATACGCAAGCTCTGGAAGGAGCGCGGTGCAACCGTATTCCTGATTACCCATGATATAGACGAGGCGCTTGCCTTGGCAAACAAAATCGTTATCATGAGCGAAGCGCCCGGCACCATAGAAAAAGTATTTACAGTAAACTACACCTACCAGGCTCTGCAGCATTCCAAGCACAGAGTGCAGATAGATGCACGATATATAGAACTGAAGGAAGAGATACTGGACATCATAGAACAAAGCTAAAGACATTATTTCAAAATTTTTTATTTATATGGAGGATATTATGAAGTATGTTATCGTGGGCGGCGTAGCCGGTGGCGGCTCTGCTGCGGCAAGAATCCGCAGATTGGATGAAAATGCGGAAATTATGATTTACGAAAAGGGACCGAACACATCTTTTTCCAATTGTTGTTTACCCAATTTTTTGAGCCGCGAAGTCCCAACCAGCGACGACTTGATTTTGTTTTCTGTGGACGAATTCAAACAGATGTTTAACCTGCCTGCCAAGGTGAATCACGAGGTGCTGAAAATCAAAGCCGACGAGCACAAGGTAGTGGTAAAAAATCTGCTGACCGGCGAGGAGTTTGAGGACAGTTATGACAAGCTTGTACTGGCACCAGGCGCAGCCGCCATTCGCCCCGGCACGATCAAAGGCTCGCATAACGAGAATGTATTCGTTGTTAAGAATGTGCGCGATATCAAGCTGCTGGATGACTATATTCACCAACACAATGTAGAGGATATCGTGGTTGTAGGCGGCGGATTCATCGGTCTGGAATGCGCAGAGTGCCTGCGCCATGCCGGCAAAAATGTCAGCGTTGTCGAAGCCTTGAATCAGGTGATGACACCATTTGACTATGATATGGTACAGATACTGCACAAAGAGATTGTGGACAACGGTATACAGCTGTATGTAGAAGAGCGTGTAACCGAGATCACCGGCGACAAAGTATTGCTTGCCAGCGGTAAGGAACTCAAAGCACAGGCTGTGATAATGGCAGTGGGTATACGCCCGGATGTGAAGTTTGCCGTGGAAAGCGGCGTAGAGCTTGGAGAGCTGGGCGGCATCAAGGTAGATCACAATTTTAGAACCAATCTTCCGGATGTATTTGCAGTAGGCGATGCAGTGGAAGTATATAATGCCATTACCTACAAGAAAACCATGCTCCCCCTTGCCGGTCCTGCACAAAGACAGGCAAGAATGGCAGTGGATACCATGTTTGGCAGGCCGGTGGATAACCGCGGCGTGATCGGCTCATCCTGCATCAGAGTATTTAACATGCACGCTGCCAGAACCGGCTTAAACGAAAAGGACTGCCAAGCTGCCGGCATCGACTACAGAACCGTGCGCGTGGCTCCTATGGACAAGGTTGGTCTGATGCCCGATGCGCAGCCCATTCATTTCAAGCTGATTTATCAATACCCGAGCGGCAAGGTGCTGGGCGCACAGGCAGTGGGTCGCGGCGAAGTAAACAAGCGTGTGGATGTATGCGCTACCATGATTTACATGAACGGCACCATTGATGACTTAAAGGAATTGGAGCTGTGCTACTCCCCACCGTTTGGCACTGCAAAGGATGCCGTAAACCACGCTGCATTTGCCGCAAGCAACTTGCTCAACGGCGAATTTAAACAGGTGCCTATCGAAAAAGTACGCGGGTTGGTGGAAAGCGGCGCCTATATCATAGACGCACGCGAGCCCGGCGCCTATGCAAAGAGCCATATCAAGGGCGCACATAATATCCCTCTCAGCCAGATTCGTGAGAGATGGCAGGAAGTGCCTACGGACAGACCCGTGTACATACACTGCCGCACATCCTGGTACAGCTACTATGCGCTGCGCTGCCTGCAAGGCCATGGCTACCGCAATGTAACCAACATCCAGGGATCCATGCTGGGGCTAAGCTATTACGAATGGTTTGATGACCAGAGATTGAATCGCGATCCCATACTGACAGGATATAATTTTAACTGATTACATTCATATTTCCCCTGCAATGTTACAATTGCAGGGGTTTTTCTTTACCTTGCTTGTAGCGCAATAAAAATTATGCTACACTAACAAAGTTACACGTTATATGCAATGATAGAAAGAAAAACGAGGTTAGTATGGCAATTAAAACGATTCTTTTTGATTTGGACGGCACGCTGCTTCCCATGGATCAGGATGTATTTGTAAAGGGCTATTTTTCGTTGCTTGCAAAGAAGCTGGAAAGCCATGGCTACGAGGCCAAGTCTTTGATTGACGCTGTCTGGAGAGGTACCGGCGCAATGATACAAAACGACGGCAGCAAGACAAACGAAACCGTATTCTGGGACAAATTTGCAAGCATACTGGGCGAACATGTGTTGGACGATAAAGAAGTATTAGAAGCATTTTACAGGAATGAATTCACACAGGCAAAACAGTTTGTAGGACACAATGCCTCTGTTTCGGATGTGGTGAAAAAGCTCAAGAAAAAAGGCTATAAGCTGGTGTTGGCAACCAACCCCATATTTCCGGCACAAGCCACGCTGCACCGTATTGACTGGGCAGGGCTGCATCCACATGACTTTGTGCATTTTACCAGCTATGAAAATGCGAAGTACAGCAAACCAAATCCGCAGTATTATCAGGAGATACTCGATAAACTCGGTTTGCAGGCCGAAGAATGCCTCATGGTAGGCAACGATGTGGTAGACGACACCGCAGCCGCACAGCTCGGCATAAAAGTCTTCCTGCTGACGGACTGCCTCATCAACAAGGACAATGTGGATATCAGCATGTATCCACAAGGAGGGTTTGAGGATTTGATGGCATATATAGCCGGTTTGGAATGATCTATATACAAACGGATATGCTTAATAGACAAATTTACTGTTTCAAGTGAACAACAGTTCTGAAATCTCTTTATTCTCATAGAAAAAAGACGGCTTACACCGTCTTTTTTTAGTTTATATTATTTTTTACATTAGTCGTATACGAGCAGTGCTACATCTTCGTTGTCGATGTTTTCGGAGTTGTACCATACAGCACCTGTATCTGCATCTTCAACTGTTTCGCCCTTAGCGGCTTTCACTGCGGTTTCTACTGCGAGATAGCCCATCTTATAGGGGTTCTGAGAAACAGAGCCTAAGAACCATTTTTGACGGATGGCATTCTTTTGTGAAGAACCAGCGTCGAATCCGGCTACTACAAGCTTGTCATAGCGGCCGCCATCAGCCAATTCGGAACCGTCGGCGGTAGCTGCAAGCAATGCGTTTACAGTGCCTTCATTGGAGCAGAATAGGGCTGCGAGATTTTGTTTGTTCAGGATGGCGTTGGCAGCGTTTACCAGGTCGGCAGACTGTGCGGTTGCACCCACTTCAACATGTACGATAATAGATGCGCCTTCAGCCTTTGCAGCAAATTTATCAATGCCTTCTACAGATACTGTGCCGTATGCTGCGCCGAGTTCCTTCATTTTTTCTACAAAGCCTTCGGTACGGTAGGATACGGACATGGATGTTACGTCCTGAGACAAGCAACCGATTACTACCGGGTTTTCGGGGGTAGCAGCCTTGAGTGCTTCCACTACTTCCGGAGCTTCCATCAGCTTTTCAGCGGCGATAGCGGCAGCTGCTTTGTTGTTGGTAGCAACGGTGGAGATGATGGAGCCTTCCGGAGCGCCGGGTACGCCGGAGTCAAATCCAACTACCGGGATACCTTTTTCTTTGGCTTCGGTCAACTGACCCAGTACAGACTGTGTATCCAATGCAGCCAAGCAGATGGCTTTAGGATTTTTAGCCATTTCAGAATTCAAAGCCTCTACTTGCAGAGCAATGTCGGCTTCACTTGGCGGACCATAGTAGAACATATTTACGCCATATTCTTTTGCAGCATCTTCGCAGCCTTTTTTAACTGCCTGCCAGAAAGCGTGTTGCTCACCTTTGGAGATTACAGAGATGTACATTTCTTCTGCAAGAGATACAGCTGCCAGGGAAAGAACCATAACAGCAACCAGTGCCAATGCGATTAGTTTTTTCATTGAAAAAAACCTCCTTTTATTATTTTAAGATAGTAAACTATCTTTAAATCAAATTCATCAATTGCCAGCGCGTTTGGTTTCACGTGTTTTGGCTTTCAGTGCTGCGTTGTTGCGTACCTTATCCAGCATAACCGCGCCAATGACCACAAATCCGGTAAAGAACACCTGATAATGCGCCTGCAGGCCGACAGATGCCAGGCCGTTTTTGAGTGTGCTCATGATGAATACGCCAATTAATGTGCCCACCATCGTGCCTGCACCACCGCTCATGGATGTACCGCCGATAACAACTGCCGCAATGGCGTTGAGCTCCTCACCGCCGCCCGATCCGGGCAGAATAACGGTATAGGTGGCAGCGTAGAACACGCCTGCAAGCCCTGCGAACAAACCGCATACCACATAGATATAAATAAGCCATTTATCGGTTTTTACGCCGGACAGTCGGGTAGCTTCCTCGTTGGAGCCGATGGCGTAATTATAGCGTCCGAATTTGGTTTTATTGAGTATGAAGGACGCGATGAGGAATGCGCCTACCATATATATGACGCCGATAGGAAACTGTCCCTGGCGGAAGAATATGCTCTTGAACCATTCATCCGGGGAACCTATGGTCGGGTAATACATGGTCTGTACATTGGAAATAATGCTGCCAAAGCCTTTTGAGACTAACATGGTACCCAATGTGGCGATGAAGGGCGGCAGTTTCAGCTTGGCTATCATCAAACCGTTTCCGAGGCCGAATATGGCGCCTATGGTAGGCACGAGCAGGAGGGCAAGCCACAGCGGAAAGCCCCAGCTTTTATATGCCACGCCGCCGATGAGCGCCGCACACATCATCACGGTGCCGATGGACAAATCAATACCTCCCGTAATGATGACAAAGGTGATGCCAAAGGCCATAAAGCCAATATAGTAGCTGGATTCCAAAATGGTTTTCAGCGTATAGGTGGTGAAGAACTGATTGCCGAACAGCGCAAAAAAGACATAGATGATAATCAGCGCCATAGGTGCAAGCAGTGCCTGCATATTCAATTTACTCGACTTGAAATTCATGATTTCCTCCTAATTTATACCAGGCGTTGCCAGCTGCATAATCTTTTCTTGGGTTGCGTCTTCAATATTTAAAATACCTGTCAGCTTACCCTCGCACATCACCGCTACGCGGTCGGACATGCGCAGGATTTCCGGCATATCGGAGGACACCATAATAATGCCCTTGCCCTCTTTCGCCAATGCATCCATCAAATCGTATATTTCGCTCTTGGCGCCCACGTCGATACCGCGTGTCGGCTCATCAAATATCAGCACATCGCAGTTGCGCACCAACCATTTGGCAATGACCACTTTCTGCTGGTTGCCGCCCGACAGGCTGATGGCCGGTGTTTCCACCGTAGGCGTTTTGATTTTGATTTTATCTTTATATTCTTCGGATACTTTTGTTTTGTTTTTGTCATCCACCAGCATGCCCTTGGAAAACTGCTCCAGGGAAGGGAGAATGATATTGTCCGCGCAGGAAAGCCCCAAACACAGACCGTAGCGCTTTCTGTCCTCACTGAGGTAACCTATGCCGGCATCCACCGCATCGCTTGGCGTTTTAACATGCAGCTCCTTGCCATGCAGGCGAATCACGCCGGCATCAGCCTTGTCTGCGCCGCAAATCAAACGCATGGCTTCGGTACGACCGGCTCCCATGAGCCCGGAAAAACCAAGAATCTCGCCCTTGTGCAGCTGAAAACTCACACGCTCCACATCTTTGGAATGCAGGTTCTCCACCTCCAGCAGAACTTCGGCATTGTCCGGCACATTGCTGTGCTGTTTTTGATCCCAGGTGATAGCTCTGCCAACCATCATGTTCACGACTTCATTCATCGTGGTTTCCTTGGTGTTTACGGTACCGATGTACTGACCGTCACGCATGACGCTGATACGATCGGAAATAACCTTCAGCTCATCCATGCGGTGAGAAATGTATATAATGGCAACACCCTTGGCTTTTAAATCAAAAATTACCTGAAACAGCTCTTCGATTTCAGACTCTGTAAGCGAAGCTGTAGGCTCATCCAAAATCAATATGCGGGTATTGGTATAGGAGAGTGCCTTGGCTATCTCGACCATCTGCTGTTTGGCAACGGTCAGGTTGCCAACTTTGATTCTTGGATCCAACTGCAGGTTGATTCGTTCCATAATTTTTTTGGCCTGCTCGTTCTGTGCCTTTTTATCCAATAGAATTCCCTTCATGGGTTCTCTGCCAATCAGTATATTCTCAGCGATACTTAAATCGTTCATCAGATTTAATTCCTGGTGCACGATGGATATGCCAATGGCCTGCGAATCCAGCGTACTGTGGATATCTACTTCCTTGCCGTCGATAAAAATCTGACCTTCATCCTTTTGATACACACCTGTCAATACCTTCATCAGTGTAGATTTTCCGGCGCCGTTTTCACCTACCAGCGCAACCACTTCCCCCGTATTGATTTCGAAAGAAACGTTATTCAGCGCGTGTACACCCGGAAAATATTTATGTATCCCCTGCATTTTCAGTAGCATATCGGACATTCTACTCCTCCTTTGCGAATATACTGTTTTTGATACTCATAGTGTATAGCCAAACACGGCGATATAATTGTACATTTGTATCATAAAAGTAGTATTATGTTCATTTTTGTCCAAAAACAATAATATTTAAAAAAACCGTTTTATTTGTCTGTTTATCAAAGTAATGTGTACATAATTTCCATGTATATAAGTACTGTTATTATAGCGGAGTTTGCAATTATGTCAATATATTCCGAAATTAAGAATGATGTGCTGGACAATCGAAAATAATCCCTGTAGCAGCTGCTAAGGTAAAGTAGAAATGTGTTTCGAGAGTGGGCTTGCTTCTGCGTGAGCAACGGAAATACACCATATAGACCTACGAAGCGAATGCTTTTATGTTTTAGAATCATGTCTGCGCGCTGAATAGACAGGGCGAAACAGCGCACTGCTCCTCACTCGCTCAAGCATATTTTTTTATACTGCTTGGGTGTGATTTTTTTATATTTTTTGAACACGCGAATAAAATAGCTGTAATCGTTGAACCCGCAGTCATAGCAGATATGCATCAGGGGCAGCTTGTTTTCCTCGATCAGACAGGACGCCCGCTCGATGCGATAGTTATTGAGATAGTCTATGGGGGTGCGTCCCATCAGCTTTTGAAAAATATGGCAAAAATATTTTCCGGACAGGCCTGCCGTTTTTGCCAAGTCGTCCAGACTCAAATCATCGGAATAATTATCCTGTATCATCTCCAGAGATTTTTTGATGGGTTCTATGCTTTCGATGTCCGAAAAGCTCTCGAAATTGGATACATACAGCCCTTGCTTTGCCACCTCGGCCATAAAGAGCATCAGATATGAAAGAACGGACAGCTCGTAGTACTCGCCGCGCTCCCGAAAGCCCATGAAAAATCCCTCCAGGGCCTGCTTCATCATCGGATTCTCGGCAAGGTGTTCCCGACTGATGACGGAGCGTATTCGAATCTTGTTATGTACAAGGTTCTTCATGAACTGATCACTGCGATAATTGCGATTGCGCAATACATTAATGTCAAACACCACACATTCGTACACAGCGTTTTTCGGCGCGCCGCCATGAAGTATGCCTGCGTTGATGAAGGCGTAGTCCCCCGCCTTAAGCAAATGGCTTTCGTTGGTATGTTTGAGTAAAAACTCCCCTTGTCGAATATGAATTATTTCATATTGCATGTGCCAGTGCTGCTCCATTTCGTAACGCGAAAAAGACTCGCTGACATAATAATATCCCAAGGGAAAATCAGACGTGCCATGCATGCGTTTTTCGTTTAAGTGCAACTCTCTCATAATAAAACCTTTACAATCAATCGGAAAATTGTACTATTAATTGTTATTATAATACAATCAATTGTATGTTTCAAGTTTATAATGAAAGTATAAATACAAAAATAAAAAAGGAGCAGGTCAAATGGAAAATGTATTGGCTGTGGATCTTGGTGCATCGGGCGGCAGGCTGATTGTAGGTTCTTACGACGGCAGTCAAATCAGCTTAAACGAGATACACCGCTTTGCAAACGGTCCCGTAAAAATCAAGGGCGTGCTTTACTGGGATATACTAAAGCTGATGCAGGAAATATTCGAAGGCATTAAAAAAGCTGCCCCTTACCATGTAAAAAGCATAGGAGTGGACACTTGGGGAGTGGATTTTGGATTGATTGCACCCGACGGTTCCCTGATTGAAAACCCCATACACTATCGCGATGGCCGTACCGAGGGTATGATGGAGCAGGCCTTTGCCAGAAAAAACAAGGAGCGTTTTTATCAGCTCACCGGCATACAGTTTATGAGCCTGAATACCGTATTTCAGCTGCTGAGTTTGCAGCTGCAGCGGGAAGACACCTTGAGCCGCGCCGATACGCTGCTGTTTATGCCGGATTTGATCAACTACTTCCTAAGTGGAAAACAATATGCGGAGTACAGCATCGCATCTACCTCGCAACTGTTGAATGTACGCAACGGAAGATGGTCGTCAGAGCTGATTGAAAGTCTGAAACTGCCACCCAACATCTACCCCGAAATCATCAGCTCCGGCACCGTGATCGGGGATTTGGACAAGGAAATTGTAAAGGATTTGGAAATAGACGATATGAAGGTCGTTGCGGTGTGCGGTCATGACACACAGAGTGCCATGGTGGCAGTACCCAGCCGCGAAAAAGACTTTCTGTTTATCAGCTGCGGCACCTGGTCGCTCATCGGCACCGAGCTGGATACACCCATATTGGATGCCAATGCCGTGCGCTTCAACATGACAAACGAGGGCGGCTACGGCAATAAAATCAGCTTCCTTAAGAATGTAACCGGTCTATGGGTATTGCAGCAATGCCGCAACTACTGGAACACACAGGGTTACGAAGTAGACTATGCGGATCTGACCATTCTGGCGTCGCAAACCGAAAACAAAAACATCTACATCGATACAGACGATGCACTTTTCGTACAGCCGGGCAATATGCCCAAACAAATTGACGCCTACTGTGAGAAAACCGGACAGGATAAACCACAGAGCATGGGCGAATATGTAAATTGCATACTGGAGAGCTTGGCGCTCAAATACAGGCAGGCCATAGACCACATCCGCATCTGCACTGGCAAAACCTATCCTTGTCTGCACCTGGTAGGGGGCGGCACCAAGAACAGGGTGCTCTGCCAATACACCGCAAACGCCTGCCAGCTGCCTGTGGTAGCCGGCCCTGTGGAAGCGACTGCACTTGGCAATGTAGCGGTGCAGCTGATTGCCAACGGCAGCATACAGGATTTGGAAGCCGCCAGAGAAGTGCTGCGCAAACAAAAGGACGTTTATGACTATGCTCCGGCGGATGCCGAAGTATGGCAGAACAAATACCAGGAATTTCTAAAAATAATCCAAATATAGGAGGAACACAAATGAAGTACGGAAAAAGATATGTTGGTGAATTTCCCGTTATCGGCATTCGCCCCACCATCGACGGCAGACGCGGCGCCGTAAAAGTAAGAGAATCGCTTGAAGAACAGACCATGGCGATGGCGCTTTCCGCCAAAAAACTGTTTGAGGAAAACCTGCGCTATGCCAACGGTGAACCGGTGAAGGTAGTGGTCGCCGACACGACCATAGGCCGTGTTCCGGAAGCTGCCGCCTGCGAAGCAAAATTCCGCAAGGAAGGTGTAGATATCACACTGACAGTAACGCCCTGCTGGTGCTATGGCTCCGAAACCATGGACATGAATCCTCACACCATTAAGGCCGTATGGGGATTCAACGGTACCGAACGCCCCGGCGCAGTATACCTTGCCGCCGTTTTGGCAGGACATGCGCAAAAGGGTTTGCCTGCATTCGGTATCTACGGCAAAGACGTACAGGATAAGGATGCCACTGAAATCCCCTGCGACGTAAAGGAAAAGCTCCTGCGCTTCGGTCGCTCCGCAGTGGCTGCTGCCAGCATGCGCGGCAAGAGCTACCTGCAAATCGGCTCCCTATGCATGGGTATTGCCGGCTCTGCTATAGACTACAGCTTCTTTGAGGAATACCTCGGCATGCGCGTGGAATCCGTGGACGAAGTGGAAATCATCCGCCGCATGGAAGAAGGTATATACGATCACGAGGAGTATGAAAAAGCAATCAAGTGGGTACGTGAGTTCTGCAAAGAGGGCATAGACACCAACGCTCCGGAATTTCAAAAATCACAAGCCGACAAGGAAAAAGCATGGGAGTTTGTGGTAAAGACCGCCATGATCATCCAAGATCTTATGGTGGGCAACGAAAGACTGCCGAAAGGCTGTGAAGAAGAGGTTTTGGGACACAATGCCATCGCCGCCGGATTCCAAGGCCAAAGACAATGGACAGACTTCTACCCCAACTGCGATTTTGGCGAATCCATACTCAACTCCAGCTTTGACTGGAACGGTACCCGCGCGCCCTATATTTTGGCAACCGAAAACGATACGCTGAACGGCGTAAGCATGCTGTTCATGAACCTGCTGACCAATCGCCCGCAAATCTTTGCAGACGTAAGAACCTACTGGAGCCCCGAAGCCGTTGAGAAAGCCACCGGCTATCAGATCGAAGGCAAGGCCAAGGAATCCAATGGATTTATCCACCTGATCAACTCCGGCGCAGCCTGCATGGATGCCTGCGGTATTGCAACAGACAAAGACGGCAAGCACATGATCAAAGAATGGTATGATGTCAGCGAAGCAGACAGCAAAAAGCTCCTGGAAGCCACCGAATGGTGTGCCGCAGACTATGGTTATTTCCGCGGCGGCGGTTTCTCCTCTCGCTTCCTGACAGAAGAAGAAATGCCAGCCACCATGATACGCCTGAACTTGGTAAAGGGCGTGGGTCCTGTACTGCAGATTGCAGAAGGCTGGACCATCAAACTGCCAAAAGATGTAACCGAACAACTTTGGCTGCGTACCAACTATACCTGGCCATGCACCTGGTTTGCCCCGCGCTGCACCGGTAAAGGCGCATTCAAAACCGCCTATGATGTGATGAACAACTGGGGTGCCAACCACGGCGCAATCAGCTACGGTCATATCGGCGCAGATGTTATCACTTTGGCATCCATGCTGCGCATACCGGTTTGCATGCACAATGTAGACGAGGATAAAATCTTCCGCCCTGCTTCCTGGAACGCTTTCGGCATGGACAGGGAAGGCGCAGACTATCGCGCTTGCCAGGCCTATGGACCGCTATTTAAATAAGAGGAATCACTATGCAAAATATACAAGAAATCAGAGAGCAAATCTGTGAAGTATGTCGCCTGATGTGGCAAAAAGGATGGGTTGCCGCCAATGACGGCAACATCTCCGTAAAGCTGGAGGACGGTACTTTCCTGACAACTCCCACCGGCATGAGCAAGTATTTTATCAAGCCCGAAATGCTCTGCCATGTGGACAAAGACGGCAACCTGCTGGAGGACAACGGCAAAAAGCCCTCCTCCGAGCTGAAAATGCATTTGCGCTGCTATCAGGAGCGCGATGATGTAGGCGCCGTAGTACATGCGCATCCACCGTGCGCCACCGGCTATGCCGTTGCAAATAAGGCGCTGGATTGCTATTCCATGATAGAAACCATCGTTTCCCTGGGCTCCGTACCTGTAACCCCTTTCGGCACACCGTCTACCTACGAGGTACCGGACGCCATTGCTCCTTACCTTGCACAGCATGATGTGGTGCTGCTCAAAAACCACGGCGCATTGGCAGTGGGCGTAGACCTTATATCCGCATACTACCGTATGGAAACATTGGAACTCTTTGCACAAATCAGCCTGAATGCGGAGATATTGGGCGGCGCGGAGGAGCTGCCAAAGGACCGTATCGACACACTCATTGCGCTACGCAACTACTACAAGGTAACCGGCAAACATCCCGGCTATAAAAAATATCCGGAAGGCGACAAATAGGAGGCCGATATGTTAAAAGGAATCTCCCCCATACTCCCCCCTGAACTGTTGAAAATACTCATGGAGATGGGACATGGCGACCGCATTGTCATCACCGACGGAAACTTCCCCGCTGCCAGCTGTGCAAAGCATTTGGTACGTTGTGACGGTCATACCGTACCGGCCGTGCTGGAAGCCATACTGCAGCTCTTTC
>JBHADM010000137.1:0-3423 GCA_041855045.1 Bacillota bacterium
CAACAATTTTATGCCTTGGTGGTGAAAAGTATTGACTGTAAGCTCGGCATTGTAAAACCAGCGTGCAGCAGGTGTATCCGGAACGACCTCACAGGGATGCTGGGAAGCCGTATTATCTGCGCCCTGGTGCAGAGTACTGACGCCCAGCTGGGCAGGAATATCCTGCAGCAAGCTGCCTTTTAAAGCTACATTTAAAATTTGGAAGCCGCGGCATATGCCGAGTATGGGCATACCACGAAGCGTAGCTTCTGCTATGATATCCATCTCCAAACGGTCGCGCCAGGCATTTACCTCTCCAAGTTTTTCGTGTGCCGCTTCATTGTAATATGCTGGATTCACATCCACCCCGCCGCAAATAAGCACGCCGCTTATAGTATCCATATACGAGACAATATCTGCCTTGTCGATTTGGTAGGGAAAAATAAAAGGGAGTAAATCAGCCTGGTCACAGGCATTGATATAGTTTGTATATAGTTTCTGCTCCAGCCCGTCGGCAGACAGGCTTGCGCATATTCCAACCAAAGGTTTTTTCACACACAATCTCCTTTATTGTATAATTGTACTCAATTTGTTATACTACTATAAATCACCTTATTATGCAACAGGAGGCCTTATGAACAAATATATCGTGGTAGTCGGTGGCGCAAATGTCGATATCTCTGCCACTTCTTATGGGAGTATTAAAATGGAGGACAGCAACCCAGGCAAAGTCACCTTGAAGCCGGGTGGTGTGGGTAGGAATATTGCGGAAAATCTGTGCAGATTAGGCAAACAAACATCCCTGATTACCGCTTTATCCAATGATCTTTATGCCCGTACCATTATAGAGGACTGTGAAAGTTTCGGATTAGACTTAAGCCGCAGTGCACAATTAGAGAATGAAACCACCGGTCTGTATCTTTGCATCAACGACAATGCAGGGGATATGGTGGTGGCGGTATCATCCATGGATATTTGTCAACAAATTGATACCGATTTGATTGATGAGCATTTGGATTTTTTAAACAATGCTGCACTTGTTGTCATCGATGCCAATTTGCCGGAAGTCACTATCAAGCACATTGCCCGATATGTGACTGCACCATTGGCATGCGACTTGGTATCCGTTTCCAAGTGTATGAAAATCAAGCCAATTTTGGATAAACTCACATTGCTTAAAGCCAATCGCTTTGAAGCCGAAGCTATCACTCGCACCAAAATAGATAAGCTGAGCGATTTAGATAAAACGGCGGAAAAAATATTCTCTTTCGGTTGTAAAAATATTATCATCACATTGGGCGATCTGGGCGCATATTACTATAATTCCGATAAAAAAGGACGTATCCCCGCACTGCCAAGCAATGTCATGAACACCACCGGTTGCGGCGATTCCTTTATGGCGGCCGCTTGTGCCTGTTACCTGGAAAACACAGACATTGAGGAAATGGCAAAATACGGTGTTGTTGCAGCCAGCATCACCGCTTCGCACAATGGGCCGGTAATGCCTTACCTTTCTATTGAGATGATAGAGCGTCAAATGAAAAATATAAAGTAAAGGAATTATTTATTATGAATATGAAAGATTTTTTGTGGGTTAGCCCCGAAGTACAAGAAGCAATACAAAACAATAAGCCCGTGGTAGCCTTGGAATCGACCATTATTTCGCATGGTATGCCCTATCCTAAAAATGTGGAAACCGCATTGCAGGTGGAGGAGATTGTTCGTAAAAACGGCGCCGTTCCGGCTACCGTTGCCATTATCAAAGGTAAGATTTGTGTGGGAATCGATAAGGCTCAAATCGAATACTTAGGCAAGAAAGGCCTTGCCGTTATCAAAGCCAGCCGCCGCGATTTACCGGTATTGCTTGCGCGTAAAGAAGACGGTGCAACCACTGTTGCCACCACCATGATAGGAGCTGCTCTGGCAGGTGTAAAAGTCTTTGCAACCGGTGGTATAGGCGGTGTACATCGCGGTGCAGAAACCACCATGGATATCTCCGCCGACCTGGAGGAGCTTGCGCAGACCGGTGTGTTGGTAGTATGTGCCGGCGCTAAATCTATTTTGGATTTGGGATTGACATTGGAATATCTGGAAACCAAAGGTGTGCCTGTGCTTGGCTATCAAAGCGAAATGTTGCCCGCTTTCTATACCAGAACCAGCGACTTCAAAGTGGATTATCGCATGGATAGCGCTAAGGAAATTGCCGAGAGCTTCGCTGTAAAAATTGCCTGCAATATGGCTGGCGGCATGCTTGTTTGCAATCCCATTCCGGAACAGTACTCCATGAATAAAGAAGAAATAGACGCTACCATTGCCAATGCCGTACAAGAAGCGGAAGAAAAAGGCATCAAAGGCAAGGACACCACACCTTTCCTGCTGGATAAAATCCAAAAACTAACCGCAGGCAGGAGCCTCGAAAGCAATATCCAACTCGTATTCAACAATGCCAAACTCGGTGCTGAAATCGCAGTGGAGATGAGTAGGCTGTAATATAAGGATTGTAAAGTAAATCATAAGAATCAATTAAATATTTGGGAGCTTCGGCTCCTTTTTTACTATAACCAGAAAACCACCAGAGGGGGGCATCGCATTAGCTGGTGGTTCGTTTTTTGATGTTATGCGCCAATTTTTTTCAACAAAGCTTCTGCTAATGTTTGAGAAAAATTGATATTCGCTGCAATGGCTTTATCGTTGAGCCAAACAGGAATGGTAAGCGTTTTTTTGATGGATTTTGAGTACTTTGCAAGGTCAACATTACATGACACATAGCTTAAAAAGCTGGAATCGCCTTTGTCGATTTCAGTGATTTTGCTTGGAGTGGAAAAGGCATCGCCGCATTCCAACAAAGTTTCAAGATATCCCTCTAAAGATTCCGCAGCGTTTGCGAGGACATCGTTCAACGTTTTGCCCTGGCTGAAGCAACCCTCCAAATCGGGAAATTCAGCCCAAAAAGAGCCGTCCTCTTCATAAAATTTTGCAACATAAGTGTAATTCATCTATATACTTCCTTTCTAACGGCTGGAAAGTCGGGTCTATTCAAACCCCGCCCGTTCTTTTAGTTTGTGTTCCAACCCTTGCCAAGGTCTTCGCCGTGGACGGGTAGACTTATTGTCTTCCCGTCTTTTCTTTAAAATGTGGTGGCCCCTTTTATTCGGTCTACCTTCCAACAATTCTTTTTCAGTAGGTTTAGTAAATCTTTATCTTTTATGTTTTTTTCATTTCAATAACATGGTAACACGTATACACGTATAAATCAACACTTTTTTTGAAAAAAATATAAGAACAAGTGACGAAATAGCAAGTAATTTTCCCCAATTTTCCGCCGTTTTTATTTTCCGACCAACGCAATAAAAAACCCTGCAATCTACTGATTACAGAGCATTCTGGCGGAGAAGCCGGGATTTGAACCCGGGCTGCGGTTACCCACACTACTCCCTTAGCAGG
>JBHADM010000138.1:0-2745 GCA_041855045.1 Bacillota bacterium
GATACCCAGGAAAAAGGGTACGATAATGACCAGCAGAAATGCCAGCACTGCGGGTGCTAAAAAGAGTATGTCCCAAAATTTGCTTCTTTTCATAGAGGCACCGTCCTTAAAATGTTCGCGGATTCTGTACTACACGGCTGTGTGATACAGACAAGGATTGGGAAGCCGGCAGCAGCTTCCCAATCAATGTTTTGGTGAGATTATTTACCCAACATGGATGGGATTTTTGCAATGGCGCCTGCCAAGTCGGTTGCCAGCGCATCTACATCGATGCTGTCGGGATTTTGTGCATAAAAGTCCATGATAGGGCCTACCACGTTCTGACCGAAACCGCTGGGCAGTTCGCCAAAGAACCAGTTGTGGTTGCCGCCGGCTTCGTTCTTAGCCATGAGGTCGAGGCTGAGCTGACCCTCGGGCTTGAGTTCAATACCGGAGAAAGCAGGTACCATGCCGGCTTTCTTAACCATGTATTCCTGGCCTTCCGGTGTGGTTGCCATGCTGTTCAGAAAATCGATAGCGGCTTTGATCTGCGCTTCTGTACCGGTGTTGGTTACCAGATACCAGCTTGGAGGATTCAGTTGAATACCGTTGTCCTCGGTGCTGAGGAATGCGTGCGGTGCATAGCCCATGGTGAAGGTAGCGCCCAACTCTTTGAGGTTCGGGTCTGCCCAGTTGCCCTGGGTAAGGAAAGCGGTTTTGCCGGTTGCAAATGCTCTGATCTGCGCATCATAGTTACCGGTAGAAAGGATGGTGTGGTCGGAATACTTCATCAAAAGTGCTACATATTCAGCAAACTCTTTCATTCTGGCTTCGTCTACTTTGCCTTCCAAAGCCATGTCCATAACGCTTCTGTCGCCATACGGCAGACCGCCGGAGAGATAGGTGCTGAATACGTGCTGACCCATGCTCCACCACATTTCGCCTGTGAGGGAAGCGGCAGCGGACACAACAGCGTCAATGCCGAGTTCTGCTTTCATGCTGTCAAGCTTTTCAAAAGCAGCCTGGATGTTTTGACGGGTGTTGAGTGTAGCGGGATCGATGCCGGCTTTGTCCAGCATGTCCTTGTTGTAAGCCAAGCCGTAGCCTTCAATGGCAACCGGGAAGCCAACAACATTGCCTTCTTCGTTAACATAGGAAAGGGTGGTGTTCTTTACGAATGCTTCGTCATTGAGTACCACTGCATAGTCTTTCCAGTCCATATAGCCGGCTTTGCCTTCGATTTGCAGAATCTGGGGCAGTTCGCCTGCCTGGTTCTTAGACTTGAGTACGGAGCCGTAGTCTGCGCCGCCGCCGATGTTCTCAATGACTACTTTTACGCCGGGATGTGCAGCGTTATACTGCTCGGCATATTCCTTGAGTGCAGCGTCGATTTCGATCTTCAGACCAAAAAAGTTCACTACTACTTCTTCTGCCATAGCGGAGCTCATGCCCAAAAGAAGCATAGCTGCCAATAGAATAGATAACAGTTTTTTCATGTGTACCTCCAAAATAATTTCGAAAATCGCACTATAATACCATTCTTAAAATAAGTTTTATAAAACGATTTCTTTCTAAATCAATTGTATCATAGCAAATCACGGAATGCAATATAATTATGTGGTATCCGTAAAAAAACTTTACAGAATTGCTATGTTTTTAACACCTTTCTGCGTACCGGGCTTGGTATGCCCGATAAACGGCAAGAAGCATCCGCTAAAACATAGCGCAGCCTGCACAAAATTGTTTACGACTTCGTGTGCCGCCCTGCGGATGCTCCCCTTTCCGCCCGCATGGGGGAATGCGATCGCTGCGCAGGATGGTATTGTAACATCTGCGCAACGCATATTGATTGACAATCATTTCAAATAATACTATACTAAAACCAATACTCTAAGGAGGATTTCCATATGAAAAAATTAGGCAGCCTGTTGCTGACACTATTATTAATAAGCACCCTCGTCTACGCAGACGTGCAGAATATTGCCGGCGACGAGGCAAAGGCCGTATTCGCGGAATATGGCTACACGCTGGGCGATTTTTCGGCCGCCTTGCCGGACGCCCCCTCTGCCGACGAAACAGAGTTTTTGCAGAGCGCCTCCTTACAAAACGATACGGTAGAAGGCCTGGATGCAAAGCTGACGCTTGCCTATGATGCCGCGGAGAATACATGGGAGCCGCGCGGCGCCGCGCTTTCCTATCTGTATACCGCCGATACCAAACGCGAAGACCGTGTAGAGGCTCTGCGCGCGCTCATTAACAACGGCTTTGACAAGACCGAATCCCTGCCTTTTTATGGAGCAGCCACGGCCTTTTTACGCGCAGCACACCCGACGCTGGACGAAGAGGGCGCGAAGACCGTGCTGAACCAAATTATCATACAAGGCGAAATCAACGAATTTTTTGCGCTCTCCCCCATGACTTCCTATGCGGAGGACGCTGCCGACAGCGATGCCTATGATAGCGCCGTCGACAGCAAAAACCTTGTATACGAGAACAATAAATACCTGCTCATCGTCAAAGACAAGGGCTATATCCTCTCGCTGCGCCCCACGGAAGAGCCCAACACCATATCCTTGCGCGCCGCTGCGCCGGATGCCACAGCAAATACCGCCACCGATGCCGCGGATACTGCGGACAACACGGACACTGCCGGCACTACGGACACTGCCGGCACTGCAGATACTGCGGACACCACGGACACTACTGGCACTACAGACACTGCCGGCACTACGGACACTGCCGGCACTGCAGATACTGCGGACACCA
>JBHADM010000139.1:0-15761 GCA_041855045.1 Bacillota bacterium
AGCAGTACGCCAGCAATCCCGATATAGACACGGCAAGGAGCAAATACAACTTTCACATCATAGCCCCTACGCAGAAATACCGGCAGGAGATTAGCAGCCGGATCAAGGCTGCGGGCTGCAAGACAAGGAAGGACAGCACCATGTTTGTGGATACCCTCATCACCGCCAGCCCGGAGTTCTTTGAGGGCAGGAGCCGAAAGGAAATACAAGCCTACTTTTCCGAAGCGGTAGCCTTTATGGAGCGAAAGATCGGCAAGGGCAATATCTTCTCCGCCGTGGTACACATGGACGAGAAAACGCCGCATCTGCACCTGTGCTTTACCCCCATCACGGAGGACGGGCGGCTGTCGGCAAAGGAGATATTGGGCAATCGGGCAAGCCTTTCCAAGTGGCAGGACGAGTTTCACGCTCACATGAAAAAGGCGTTCCCCGTCCTCAAACGGGGCGAAAGCGCCCTTGTCACCAAAAGAAAGCATATCCCCACATGGCTGTTCAAGCAATCTGTCAGCCTTGTAAAGCAGCAGAAAGCCATTGAACAGGCAATTTCCGAGATCACCATGATAAACGCCGGAAAGAAGAAAGAGGAAGCCCTCGCCCTGCTGGACAGGTTCTTCCCCCGTCTGGAAGCCCATCTGGGACAGGTGAAGAAATACCAGGCTACGATTGACTATCTGACGCAGGAGAATGCAGGGCTGAAAGAAAAGGTCGCAGACCAAACCAGTGTCCGTAAGACCCTTGAAGCAGCACAGCTTAAACGGGAAAACGAGCAGCTTCGGGCATTGGTAGCCAAAATCCCGCCGGAGGTCAGACGGGAAATCCAGCAGCGGCATACGCCGCAGAAAGGACGGAAAGAACGAGATTGAATTGCACCTTGAAAACTGAATATTTTGGAGATACCCACCATGTCTGATAAGAAAGTCAGAAAGGACGCTCATAGCATTGAGCTTCCCCAGACGATCATAGATTCCTTCGCCCGTTTCCTCGTTCCGGAGATACGGAAATACTACGAAAGCGAACAGGGCCAGCGTGAGTTTGAGGTATGGCAGAAGGAACAAGAGGGGGAAGAAGATAACAAATAACAACGAAAACAGAGGGTCAAGGCGCAAAACCTTGACCCTCTGTTTTCGTGTTGACATTACAGCCACACCAATACGGCAAAGCCGCCTTTGAAAAAGAAATAGGTGTTCGTGCAATGTCCATTTGGTGGAGCATAGGGGAGTCGAACCCCTGACCTCTACAATGCGAATGTCGCGCGCTACCAACTGCGCCAATACCCCGTGTGTTCCAGTGGATGAGAGAAAATTCCGGACAGTATTTCTCAAAACAGTGGAGGGAGGAACAAGAATCCTCACATGATTGTTCTCCATGTCATTCCTGCGGAAAACTATTATACTCAATAATAGTATTCTTATTCGTCTATAATGTCAACCTTAAAATACTCTCCATGAACATATAACCGCAGCGTCGAAACCGTCTATCACAGAGGAGTTGGTGACAGGGTCGAGTACAAGGTTATCCCAGACACTATGGTGATAACAAGGAGCTGCAAAACGCTCGCATGCGCTTTCTCATCGCATGGGAAAGCGCATAGAAGTTTACGAATTCAATGGCGTTTTGTATGAAACTATAGAGGGTGTCAGAATCGCCACAAAAGAGGCGGATACTTACTTTATCAGCTTATTTATCGCATTTGTGATGCCGGTTTGGTTCATGTATAAGGTCGTGGAGTATAGAAAACGATACCCTAAAGGCAAATGAACACATTACAAGTAACTAAAAAGCACAGGGTTTGCAGAGTACAAAATCTATCCGCCATGTGCTTTTTAGTTGTAAATGCGAATACTGTTTCAAATAGAAATCGCTTTTTTAATAACGGCGTAAGTTCGAATACATAAATGGAGCGCAGCGAGGCTCTCCCGCAAAGTAACTGTGAGCTTGGTGCCGGATTAGCCTGTAAGCCCTTGCTATAGGAATGACTGCTTCATAGCCAACGCCGCACTGCCTTCTTTAGTATTAGAGTTTAAATGTTTTTATACCATCATTCTATATATCGCCTCTACATCCTTCTGTTCGAGCGATACAAAGCCGCCTATGAAGCCGTTTCTGCCGTTGCCGTAGCAGGCGCTGTGCGCCATTTTTTCGATATCCTCTTCTTTGGCGCCCAATTCTGCAAAGTTTTTGGGCATACCGATGGAGCAGAGGAAGCTGCGCAGCCTTTCAATACCTTCCAGGGCGGTGCGCTTCGGATTATCAAAGTCCATTTCGCAGCCCCATACGCGAACGGCCGCCTTGGCAAAGCGCATGACATCGTGATTTAGGTTGTAGGTGAATACGGCTGGCATGACCACTGCCAGACCGGCACCGTGTGCACAGTCGTATAGGGCGGATAGCTCGTGCTCCACATCGTGGCTTGTCCAGTCCTGGCTGCGACCAACGCCGCAGGAGTTATTGTGCGCCATCATGCCAGCCCACATAATGTTGGCTCTTGCCTGGTAGTCGTTAGTGTCCTGTACGGCCTTAGGGCCTTCCTGTATCATGGTCAGCAGCAGCGCTTCTATCATGCGGTCGGTCACCTCTACATCCTTGGTGTTGGTGAGATAGCGCTCATACAGATGCGCCATGATGTCGGTGATGCCGCAGGCTGTTTGATAGGCAGGCAGGGTTTGTGTCAGCGCCGGATTGAGTATGGAAAACACCGGGCGCAAGGCTTCACCGGTGGCGCCGCGCTTGAACATGCCATCCTCCTTGGTGATAACGGTGTCCGGCGAGCCCTCGCTGCCGGCTGCCGATATGGTTAATATGGTGGCAACAGGCAGGGCTTTTTCTACGAGCTTGCCCTCGTAAAATTCCCAGAAATCGCCCTCGTATACGGTGCCTGCGGCAATGGCCTTGGCGGAGTCGATGGCACTGCCGCCGCCCACTGCCAGTATGAAGTCCACATTTTCTTTGCGGCACAGCTCTATGCCATCATATACCAGCCCGCTTCTCGGGTTTGGCTGCACGCCGCCCAGTTCCAGGTAGGCGATGCCTTCTTTATCCAAGGATTTTTTGACACGATCCAGTAGGCCGCTGCGCACCGCCGAACCGCCGCCGAAGTGCAGCAGTACTTTTGTGCCGCCAAAACGCTTCACATATTTTCCGGTGTCGTTTTCACTGTCTTTGCCAAATACAAAATAGGTGGGGGAATAAAACGTAAAATTATCCATAAAATACCTCTTTCTTTCTGCTCTGTGCAGAGGAATTACTCCAAACGCTGTGGCTGCCTGTCGGCAATGCCGCCTTTCCTTTAATTATACCTGTGTTCATAGCTTCTGTCGATATCATGGTGTTCGGATGGAGATTTTATTTTTGTAAAAAGCTGTGATATGCTATACTGTATTTAGCAACAAGTCCACAATCTATAACAGAATAATCGTATATAATCTGCTGTCATGGATATGAAACATCTCTATTTGTTTTCGGAAAGGAAGTTGGTTTATGAAAAAAGCATTGATATTTATGGCAAACGGCTTTGAGGAAATCGAAGCCATCACATTGATAGACATACTCCGCAGGGCAGGTGTGCAGGTTGATATGTGCAGCATAAATGAGGATCTGGCTTTGAAGGGAGCGCATGACATTCAGGTTCGGGCGGATATACTGCTCTCTGATGTGCAGGATTTTAATGCTTATGATGCGCTGATTACGCCGGGCGGCATGCCGGGCTCCGCATATCTGCGCGACAATCCCATTGTAACCCAAGCCATACGCTCCTTCTACAACAAGGACGGCAAGCTCATCGCATCCATATGCGCTTCACCTATCGTATTGGAAAAGGCAGGCATTACTTCCGAGCTTATCGGCACCTGCTATCCGGGATTTGAGAATAAGGTGGGCTTTAAAGAGTACCGCAAACAGGCGGTGGTCATCGATAAAAACGTGTACACCTCCATAGGCCCCGGCACCGCATTCTGCATGGCATTGAAGCTGACGGAAGCGCTTGCCGGTAAGGATAAGGCGCAGGCGCTCTATGAGCAGACCATGTTGCAGTACAGTTGAGGTGTTATGAGAAACATCATACATATTAGTGAAACGCTATTCTGCCCTCGGGAAAGCGCGTTCGCCTATTTTACAGAGCCTGTAAAGCTCTGCGAATGGCTGTGTGAAAATGCCGTCGTGGAGCTGTGGCTCGGCGGTAAATATGAGCTCTATTGGGATTTGGACAACCCGGAGCAAAATAGCACCATAGGCTGCCGCATTACCTGTTTGCAGAAAAATGAACTGCTTGGCTTTGACTGGAAAGGACCGGTGCAGTATGCCCAGTGTATGAATCATGTCGATCCGCTGACCCATGTCACCCTGTTTTTGGATGCGGTAAGCGACAGCAGCTGTACAGTGCATCTGGTGCACACGGGATGGCGGTCGGGTGCCGATTGGGAGGAAGCAAGAGCCTATTTTGAACGCGTATGGGCACAGGCACTGCGCTGTTTGAAGGAAACCACAGAAAAACGATAAATGCGAAATATTACGGAAAAATGTTCTGCTGTAAACGCAGAGCATTTCATTGCACTTTTTAATTCCTATCAATATTTTGCCGTTAAAAAACCGACCTCAAATCGTTAGATTTTTTGGTCTAACCTTTCGAGGGCGGTACAGGATGGTGGTTTTTTTATATGTTTAATTCTCAAAGATTTTATGATAGCTTCTGCATGCGTTCTCCAGGGCTTCCTCCACGGTGCATGCGCCGCTTACGGCATTGATAACCTGTATGCCCAGTATACTCAAAAAACGCCGTTCGTCAAATGTGGCGTTGGTCTTGGGGAGACGGTGTACGTTCGTTTTTTCAAAGCACTTTTGCGCCATGGATAACCAGGGATAATGGTCTATAATCTGGTAGTTGTTGTAGGCCGAAAGGCAGGGAGATACGCTGCCCAAAAACATCATCGCCGTCGACACTTCCTCGCCGCATAGCCATTTGATAAACTCATAGGCGAGTTTTTTCTGTTTGCTGTATTTGCATATGCCTATCGATCCGCCGCCGTAGAGCGGGTTTTCGCCCGGTATCATAGCAAAGCCTATATTGTCGCGTATATTGCTGTGCTGCCCTGTCAGCTCGGAAGCAAAGTTGCTGTACAGTATGGTCATGGCAATATCGCCCTTGGCAAATGTGTTGGCGGTGTCCCTCCACCATTGTTGATAGAGCTGCGGCGCAAATTGTCTGCAATGCAGCAGCTCTGTCAAGGCCTGTACGCCTTCCGGACTGTGTAGCAACAAGCGGTTTTTTTCATCAAATAATGTGTGGTTCAACGCAAAATAGCGTGTCAAAAACTCGGTTGCGGAAACGCCTGTATTGCCTAAAGTCAGCGTTGTGCCAAATGTGACAGGAGATTGGGGGTTGATGTGCCTGGTGAAGAAAGCGGCGATACGGTTGAACTGTGCAAAGCTTGTTGGCGGTGTGAGCAGCTCTTTGTGGCGCTCTTTGTACAGCCGCTGCAGCTGGGTATCTTCAAATAAATCCTTGCGATAAAACAGCATTTGCGTACTTGGTGTTTCCGGTAAGGCGTATGTGCTGTTGTGGACATTTCCATACCGTGTCATCAGATTGGGGAGGAACTTGCGGCTCAGCTCCCCTACATGGGGATCCAGGTTTTCCAAGGCTTCAAATATCCGTGGTGCAAAATGATTCATCCAAGTAACATCTAAACGGAGGATGTCGAAGGAAGTTGATTCATCCAAATTGCTGAGTATCTCATGCACGCCGTCGTAGGGGAACACCGCCACACGCACATCCACGCCTGTCAGTTTTGTAAACAGACGAGCCATATTTTTCAATATGGCTGCAGTAGGGCTGTCCAGAGTCATAATGGTCAAAGGTTTGGAGGATTCCAACACAGGTGGCGCCCAGCTGCGAAAACCGTCGTTTTCCAATATGATCTCCTGCGGTTTTCCATATATAGTTCCTTGGATGCGGCCGATCAACTGCACCGCTGCGCGCTTGCCGAGCAGGCGGTAGTTCAGCTCGTATTTTTGAAAATCGTTTTCCGGTAATGCAAAAAGAGGGGAGAGCGTATATATTTTCAAATCTTCCTGATCGTAAAAGCTGTCATGTATGTGCCGCAGGGAGTTTGCAAACTGCAGGCTGCTGCAAAACGCCGCCTGCGGGTGAGGCTCCTGCGCGAACATATCCAAAGAAACCGAAGCGCTGCGTACGGAGTGCTCTTTTTGATACACTTGCACACGGCAATGCGGCGCATTCTTTGTGACACGAAAAAATGCCTCGGAAATATTTTTGCTCACATAGTTGTCGTTTCCATTGCTGACCAGTACAACCTGCTCATACTTGCTCGCAAGCGTTCCCATAGCGGTGCCTATGCTTTTGTAATCGAATCCTACATAGTCAAACTCCATGTAGGGGCGTTGTTCTACCAAAACAACCTCGCTTGGGAGAAAGCCGACTTGAAGGTAGGGGTTATTTTCGGCTAAACAGATACTGTTTACGGCAACGCCGGCGGCGGATTCGGAGCGGATTTCGGAAGCCAGCGCCATCTCTCTCTGCGCACTTCCGTCATGCAGGAACAGCGAGGCCTTGTAGCCCATGCTCTCGGCATGATAGCGAAAACTGTTATAAAAATCGCTGTATTGACGGTCGGTGATATTGGGGAGCACCACCGCCAGCAGCTTGGAATTGCGCTTGCGCATCAGTTGCGCGCCTTGATTTGCTGTATAGCCAAGCTCCTTGGCAGCGTTTTGTACGCGTAAAATCTTGTCGCTGGCGACGTTTCCGCGCCCGTTCAGCACATTCGAAACCGTTCCCTGGCTGACGCCCGCTAATTTTGCGATATCCTTAATTGTAGCCATGCAGCACCTCTACTTATGATAGCATCATTATACCTAATGTACAAAATGACGTCAATTTGATTCAACAGGAAAAGTAAGCGTTATTTTGCTTACTATGTATAATACTGGCTCGAAAGAGATGAAAAACGCAAAATAACCTTGATGATTCATATGTACTTTGCTATCATAGAAAGAAAATTGAAACGTTATAATTCCTGTTTGATAAGATTGTGCAAACAAATATTTTCGGCTTCTCTGTTTATCATCACTGCTAAAACGTTTTGTGATGGGTAGAAAAGTACCCAATATTCTGAAATTTGCAAGTAAACAATTATGGTGCTTTGATTTATATACAGATTACAAAATACGGCGTTGTACAAATATAGTGTGGGTATGTAGGTGATTATCGCTTTTGTGTAAATGCGAAGAAAAACATGCAAGGCATTTTTGAAAGAATATTTCTATTGACACGTTTCAATTTTTATTCTACTATAAAAACAAGAATTTATATTAGGAGGCTTTATATGAAGAAAATAATCTCTTTGTTGCTTTTAGCGGTGTTCCTGTTCCCTATGGCAGGCAGCGTTGCCAATGCACAGGAAGTGCTCAACCTTACCATGTATTTCCCTGTTAACGTGGGTGGAAACGCTGCAAAGCTGATCGACCAAATGACAGAGGAATTTAACACCAGCCAGGCAGAAATTAAAGTACAGGCGGTTTATACCGGCAACTATGATGATACGGTAACCGCCATTCAGACCGCCATCCAGGGAGGCAATGCGCCTGATTTGTTTGTGAGCCTTGCCACACAGCGCTTCACCATGGCAAGCACCAAGATGGCTATGCCTTTGGATGCGCTGATTCAGGCAGATCCGGAAGGCGCTGCATTCATCGACGACTTCATCGACGGATTTATGCTGGACTCCTATGTGGACGGCTCCATCTACTCCATCCCGTTCCAACGCTCTACCATGGTGCTGTATTATAATAAAGATGCCTTTAAAGAAGTGGGCTTGGATCCGGAAGCACCTCCAAAGAACTGGCAGGAACTGATAGACTACTCTCAAAAATTGACCAACGACAAGCGCTTTGGTGTGGGCATAGCATTGAACTCCGGCTCCGCACAATGGGCATTCACCGGTTTCTCTCTGCAAAACTGCACCAACGGAGTCGGTCTCATGAGCGCCGACGGCAAGCATGTCTATTTTGATACACCGGAAAACGTAGAAGCACTGCAGCTCTGGCTGGATTTGCAAAACAAATACAAATCCATGGCGCCCGGCATCGTACAATGGACAGATTTGCCCGCACAGTTCATGAACGGCGAAGTGGCTATGATCTATCATACCACAGGCAACCTGACCAATATCCGCAGCAATGCAACATTTGACTTTGGTGTAGCATTCCTGCCGGCAGGCAAGCAATATGGCGCACCCACAGGCGGCGGCAACTTCTATATCACCAACGGCATCAGCGAAGAAAGACAACAGGCAGCCTGGAAGTTCATCAAGTTTATGTGTGAGCCCGAAAGAGCCGCATTCTGGTCCATCAATACCGGTTATGTAGCCACCCGTGAATCCGCACTGGAAACCGATGCATTGAAGAAGTTTTATGAAGAAGTGCCGCAGGCAAAAGTGGCATTCGATCAGCTGCAATATGCACAGCCGGAGCTTACCACCTATGCCGCATCTGAAATGTGGCGCATACTTAATGACAATATTCAAGCTGCTGTAACCGGCGAAGCCACGGCTGCCGAAGCGATGGCAAATGCACAGGCACAGGGCGATGATCTATTGGCGGATTATCAATAAGACTACGCAAGCAGGGGCAGTAATATGCAAGGTTCTAACTTGAAAAAAAGAAAAGAAACAATTACGGCATGGGCATTACTTGCCCCTGCTTTATTGATTATGCTGGTGTTTACGGTGTATCCCGTATTGCGCAGCATTGCTATCAGTTTTACCAAATACCGATTGGGTATGGATGCGCCGGAGTTTATTCTATTTCAGAACTATTCCAGGCTCATCGCCAACAATACATTTTGGAAGATTATGGGGAATACGATTCTGTTTTCCCTGTATACCGTGATTCCGAGCATGGTATTGGGGCTGCTGCTTGCGCTGTTGGTAAACAGAACAGGAAGGCATATCGGCTTTATCCGTACCGGATTTTTCTACCCTTCCGTCATGCCTATGATTGCAATTGCCAGCGTGTGGATGTTCATATACATGGCACGCAACGGTTTGTTTGATCAGACTTTGATTTCGCTGGGCTATCCAGCTATGGACGTGCTGTCCAACAAGGACACTGTGTTGCCTGCAATGGCGGTCATGTATGTGTGGCGCGAAGCGGGATTCTTGATGGTGTTCTTCCTTTCCGGCCTGCAAGGCATTAATCTGGATTTGCTGGAAGCAGCCTCCATAGACGGTGCTACCGGCGCCAAGGCTTTTCGGCATATTGTGTTGCCTTTGCTTGCGCCGACCACACTGTTTGTGTCGACCATTGCGTTTACCAACAGCTTTAAATTGGCGGATCACGTTATCATCATGACCGAGGGCGCGCCGAACAATGCAAGCTCCTTACTGCTGTTTTATATCTATCAGCAGGGCTTTACCAATTTGAACTACGGATTGTCTTCTGCGCTGACCACTATCATGCTGGGGCTGCTGTTGATATTCTCTTTGCCCAGATTCTTTAGTCAGGATCGCAAAATACACTATAATTAAGAGGTGAGAAGATGAATAAGAAAATCTATAGCCTGTTGATTACAGTGTTTTCGATACTGCTTGGCATCATTTGGTTTGCGCCGTTGTTTTGGCTGGTGACGACCGCTTTGACGCAGCCGACCTTTACCATGTCCTTTTTACCGACTACGGACTTTACATTTGATAATATTAAATATGTTTGGAATGCGATTCCATTTGGGCAGTATTATCTGAATACCATCATATTGGTAGTGGTAACCTTTTCCATACAGTTTGTGACGAGTACATTGGCGGCCTATGCGCTGGCATTCTATCGTTTCAAAGGGCAGGCCCTGGTATTTGCCATTATCTTTATGCAGATTATCATTCCCAATGACGTATTGATTATCCCCAATTTTATGACGCTTTCCGATTTGGGATTGATTGATACGAAACTTGGCATTATGCTCCCTTTCCTTGGCAGCGCCATGGCAATCTTCTTATTGCGCCAGCACTTTAAAACGATTCCGAAATCCTTTGGAGAAGCGGCATTGATGGATGGTGCGAATCTGCAGCAAATCATTTGGCGCGTGTACATGCCTATGGCAAAGGTTGCCTATATGAGCTTTGCGGTAATATCTGTCAGCTATCACTGGAATAACTACCTGTGGCCGCTGATTGTCACCAAGTCGCCGGCGAACAGAACGCTCACGGTAGGGCTTGCTATATTTGCAAAGTCCAAAGAGGCGGATATACAATGGTCCAATGTGACCGCAGCAACGCTGATTATTATATTGCCTTTGCTTTTGGCATTCTTTGTAATGCAGAAGAAATTTATGAATACCTTCATCAGCGCAGGCATTAAGGAGTAAGCATGATACAACTACATTTTTTCGGAAAAGGAGCTGCCTTTTATCCCTTGTTCGGCAACACCAATTCTTATTTTGAAGTGGGGGAAGACATCTTTTTTTTGGATTGTGGTGAAGCCACGTTTGAGAAGATTGTCCGCCATATCCCGCTGCAAAAATACAATCATATTTTTGTAATATTGACACATATGCATGCCGACCATGCGGGCTCATTGCCCACTTTCATCAGCTACTGCAAATTTGTGCTCGGAAAGACCGTGCATGTTGTATATCCCAACGAAGTCATATGCGATTTTCTGCGCCTGGCAGGCATAGATCCCACCTTATACGTATATTCCAAGGAGCTTGCTGCGCACGAAAATCTGAAGATTATGCCGATTAAGGTGGAGCATGCAAAAGATATGGATTGCTATGGCTATGTGCTGGATGACGGGAAGGAAGCCATTTTCTATAGCGGTGACGCGGCAAATATCAACGCAGATATATTGGAGCGTTTCCTGCAGGGTGAAATAAGACGAATCTATCACGACACCTCCAGTCACGCTTCCACCAGCCACTGTCATTATGAGAAAACCTGCAGTTTGGTTCCCCCGGAACATCGCAAGCGTTTTTACTGCATGCATTTGGACACAAATTATGAAGATAGGCTTAAAGAGCTGGGATTTTCCGTAGTGGAACCGCTTGTCTAAACCTGCGGAACTTATAATTCACTATTTACGTTCTCCAAAGTAAGCCCCACAGGCAAGTCCTGTGGGGTCAGTTTATTTGGATTTTCGCAGATAAAGAATGAAGTTGGATTTCAAAACTGTTAGTTTATTCGGATAGTTCATATTCGTAAAATCACTGCAATGAAAAATGCGGTTTTGCTTATAAGTGTCGTAGAAGCAGAAATCGTTTGCAGAAAAATATCAACATTCCATTCGCTCATTGGAAAGCAACAGATATGTGGAACGATTCACAATGACAGCGAAATGAAATAAAAAAATTTTCTTAATGCATAGGTTGATTAAAAATTACCCATTGAGAATGATGAATACGTAAAAAATAGTTATTGAATAAAAGGTTAAGCAGATGTCCCATTCCAACCCAGCCATTTTACTTTGTGAATCTCTCATCAATCATCTTTGTTCATATTGACAAATCAGCCTTTTCTCGCTATACTGAACAAGCATGAAGCAAAACATGAAACCGAAGTTTCATATGTAATCAGCAAGTTTTTTTATTATATTGTCAGGAAGGCATACTATTCCTCCAGGAGGGATTGATGTCTCTTTTTTTAGAGTATTAATCTAAAAAAACAAGCATCCCGAAAGTCATAAAGGAGTATTTCTATGAAACGAATCATTGGTCTATTTTTGTTCCTGTTACTTGCACTTGTACAGGTGACAGCGTTTGCGTCAACTTCGGATACCGCGGCAGATTCCCGTACTATCGTGGATGCCATGGGGCGGGAAGTGACTATTCCGGAACGGGTGGAACGCATTGTGTGCATCGGTGTCGGCGCACTGCGTTACAGCTGCTATGTCGGCGCTGCCGAGCGTGTGGCAGGCGTGGAGGATTATGAAACCAAGCCGGGTATGAGCCGACTCTATCAATATGTGAATTTTGATCGCTTCAAAGATCTCCCGGTGATTGGCACCAATGGTGAACCTTTTGTGGAAGAGCTGATAAACGTTTCTCCGCAAGTCATTGTGATGAGCGCATTTGCCAAACAGAATCCCGATGAGTTGACGGAAAAAACAGGCATACCCGTTGTGGTGATTGCCGGCAGCGATACCACTTTGGATGATAAAGCGTACGAGAGCATACGCATATTGGGAGAATTATACTCTTTGGAGGAGCGTGCGGCGCAGCTCACAAAATATCTGCACTCCCTGCAGGAGGATTTGGACAGCCGTACGGCAAATATTCCCGAAGAAGCAAAGAAAACGGTCTATGTAGGCGGTGTATCCTTCAAAGGTCACCACGGCTTTGAAGGCACGGAGGCCAACTATGGTCCCTTTATGTTAATTCATGCAAACAATCTTGCGAACAATACTGCGCAAAAAGGTGCCTTCAATATTGACTTGGAGCAGGTGCTGGCATGGGATCCCTACTTTATTTTTGTAGATTTCAACGGTATGCCCATGATCAAAGAAGATTATGCCAAAAACAAAGAATACTATCAAAGCCTGACAGCCGTAAAAGAGGGCAGGGTCTTTTCGCAGATCTCCTTCCGCTCCTCCGCCAGCAATCTCGAAACCGCTCTGGCGGACGCCTATTATGCCGGTACAGTCATTTTTCCGGAACAGTTTGCAGACATCAACATCAACGAAAAAACCGCTGAAATCTTCACGGAACTCCTGGGCGTGAACCCATATGAAGATTTAAAGGAGGCAGGTTATGAGTTCCGTCAAATCACGCTCGGAGAGTAGTCTGTTACGCAGCGAACACCTGCAAAAACGCCGTAAATCCATCGTCTTTTTATGCATATTGGCAGGTTTGCTTGTATTGTCCCTGTTATTTTCTCTGCGGGCAGGCTCGTATGATACACCGATAGGCGAGTTACTCAAAGGCATATTCGGGCAATCTGCCGAAAAAAAAATCAATCTGGTGGTGCAGAATCATCGCCTGCCCCGCATACTCACCGCAATGATAGCCGGCGCAGGGCTGGGTTTGACAGGCTGTGTACTGCAGGCCATTTTGCATAATCCCTTGGCATCCGCTTCCACATTGGGTGTGTCGCAGGGTGCGACATTCGGCGCCGCTATCGCCATCATTGGGTTTGGATTCACCGGCACACATGCCTGGGCAATCTCTTTGCTGTCCTTTTTAGGATCTGTTTCTGTTGCATTCGTCATACTGGGTTTAAGTCGCTTTCGAAAAATTTCGCCGGAAGGGATTGTACTTGCAGGTATTGCCATCAGCGCCATGCTGACTGGTGCAAGCACCTTGTTGCAGTACTTTGCGGATGAGGTAGCCCTCTCTTCTCTGGTGTTCTGGACCTTTGGCGATTTAGGTAGCACGGATTGGGCGGCGCTTCGTAATATGGCATTGCTGCTTTCAGGCTATGTCCTATATTGTCACTGGAATCGCTGGGCTTACAACGCCCTGCTCAGCGGGGAAGAAACCGCTGTGAGCCTTGGAATAAATGTGCAAAGCTTGACCTTGTGGAACCTGATTCTATCCTGTCTGCTCTGCTCCGTCATTGTGTCCAATGTCGGATTGATTCACTTTATCGGGCTGCTTGCGCCGCATATTGTGCGGCTGGTCGTAGGGAGCAACCATGTGTATCTGATACCCGGCTCCCTATTGGCAGGCGCCGTGCTGCTTCTGCTCAGCGATATGTTTGCGCGGCTGGTGATGATGCCTGTTATACTGCCCATAGGTGCGCTGACCTCCTTTTTGGGCGGACCTATGTTTCTGTACCTTTTGTTCAAAAGGAGGCGGAGCCTGTGATTTCTGTAAAAGACATTGCTTTTCGCTACCCTTGTGGAAAACAGGCTTTGCGGCAAGTGAGCTTTGATTTGGAAGCGGGAAATTTCCTTGCCATACTTGGCAATAATGGAGCCGGCAAAAGCACGCTGCTCCAGTGCTTAAACCGCATACTCAAGGCAGAAAGAGGCTCGTTTCACATGAATGGTGAGGACATACTGCGCATGCATCATCGCGATATTGCCCGGCGCATTGCATTCCTGGCGCAAAGCATACCTAATATGCAGATGACAGTGCAGGACATGGTTATGCTTGGGCGTAAGCCTTTTATGCGGTTTGTCTTTACAGAGCAGGATCAACGCATAGTAGACGAAACCTTGGCTATGCTTGACTTAGAGGAGTTGCGCGGAAGGTATCTCAACGAGTTGTCCGGCGGCGAGAGGCAGAAAATCGCTTTGGCAAGAGCCTTGGCTCAGCAGCCGAAACTGCTGCTGTTGGATGAGCCGACAAGCAGCTTGGATATAAAAAACCAATACCAGGTTCTGAAAATTGCACGTGATTTTTGCAGGCAGCCTGGAAAATCAGCCATCGTCGTGATGCATGACATCAACCTTGCGCTGCGCTTCTGCGATAGATTTCTATTGCTCCGTCAGGGAGAAGTCTATCGATATGGCGACCATACCTGCCTCGATGCACAGGCAGTTCGTGATGTATATCAGGTAAACGGCAGGTTGGTTCAGATTGCAGACCGGAGCATGCTCTATGTAGAGCATGCGGAATGTATATAGAGAAGGAGTAATGATATGACAGATTTTGAAAAATGCGCAACCTTTCACGGCCATGTCTGCGGCGGCCTGACCATAGGCTATAAGGCGGCGAAGTACGCAATAGAACTGCTAACACTCGACTTTTCGCAGGATGAGGATGTGGTTTGCATAGCCGAAAACGACGCCTGCGGCGTCGATGCCATACAGGTCATGCTGGGCTGCAGCATAGGCAAGGGCAACCTGCTTTTCCACATGCGCGGCAAACAGGCCTTTTCCTTCTATAACCGCAAGAATGGCAAGGCGGTTCGCCTGGTGCTTAAACCCAGACCGCAGGAAGTCACCAGAGAAAAATCCCTTGCCTTCTACGAAAATATGGAGCCAAAAGACATGTTTGATGTCAAGCCCGCTACTATAGCCTTGCCGCACAAAGCCAGAATGTTCGACTCTTACATTTGCGATGCCTGCGGTGAAACCACCGGTGCCAACTGGATCCGCCTGTCCGGCGAGCGAAAGCTGTGCCTGGATTGTTATGAGGACTATGATCGCTTTGTGGTGTGACAGGGAGTATTGATGATTGAACTGGATATGAAATCTAATGTCGCTCATTATTGTGAACGGTATTTTTTCTTGGCATAATCTAAAATAATAGGAAAAGTTAATCTCATCGAAAGAATGGATAGCATGTAGCATTTGAAATTCAAATGTTTCAATATTCTTTATCAAAAAAGGGATAAGTAAGCATTTTTCTAGAAAGTTCAAAGAGAGATATGTTTTTATAATTACAAGGAAAATAAATTGTATTTTATGTGTACGCTAAATTGTACTATAAGTTTACATGTATAATACTTAAATAGACCTGCTTATTCTTCGAAGTTATTGCGCGTGGGCAATAATAGTTTGAACGCATTTTGCAATGAAAATAACAGATAAAATTAGAATTTAAAGAAATTGTTTTACAAGAATATCCTTCCAGAGACCTTTAAAAAGGAATTAAATCAATTAAATCGTTGTATATCATTGCCGTTTTGAAAAGGAGATAATATACACAATTTTCTTTACTTCCGAGGATTGCCAGAGAACTGGAATACATCTCATACTAATACCTGTTAAACTCCATACACTCTAACCAGTCCCTATTAGTAATGCTTCGAACCATCGGCTTTGTCAATTTGTTGATGGTTTCGCATAGTCGGTCAATTACATGGGATAAA
>JBHADM010000140.1:0-19092 GCA_041855045.1 Bacillota bacterium
AGGTGCCGGTGAAATGTTCCAGGTTACAACCTTGGATCTGGACAATGTACCAAAGACGCCGGATGGCTTGGTGGATAACAGCAAGGATTTTTTCGGCTGTCACACCGGCCTTACCGTGTCGGGGCAGCTCAACGGCGAAACCTACTGCATGGCGTTTAAAAACATATACACCTTTGGCCCCACCTTCCGTGCCGAAAACAGCAATACACCCCGCCATGCTGCGGAGTTTTGGATGATAGAGCCGGAAATCGCCTTTGCGGATCTGTTCGACGATATGTTCCTTGCTGAGGATCTGCTTAAATATGTGATACGCGGTGTCATGGAGCAGCTGCCCGAGGAGTTCGATTTCCTTAATGATTTTGTGGATAAGGAGCTCAAGGATAGGCTGCATACACTGCTGCACAAAGATTTTGCACGCTGCAGCTATACCGACGCCATAGAGATCCTCAAAAACAGCGGTCATAAGTTTGAATACAAGGTGGATTGGGGCACCGATCTGCAGACGGAGCATGAACGCTATCTCACAGAAAAGCATTTTAAGTGCCCTGTGTTTATTTACAATTACCCCAAGGAAATCAAGGCCTTTTATATGCGCCAAAACGATGACGGCAAAACCGTTGCCGCAACGGATCTTCTTGTACCCGGCGTAGGGGAGCTTATAGGCGGCTCCCAAAGAGAAGAACGCTTGAACGTGCTGGAAGCACGCATACAAGAGCTGGGTATGAAACTGGAGGACTACTCCTGGTATTTGGATACTCGACGCTTCGGCAGCTGTAAACACGCCGGATTCGGCATAGGCTTTGAGCGTCTTATCATGTATCTCACGGGCGTCAGCAATATTCGCGACGTAATCCCATTCCCAAGAACGGCAGGAAGTGCAAATTTTTAATGGACATCTCAAAACTTCTGCAGGTAAAATCTTTGCCTGAAGCTCTGCAAGTATTGGTAGAGCTGTTCCAAAACACCCAATTTGACAAAAAGGGTAGTGTACAGATCGAATCTGACACAGGTAACTTTTTCCTCAATCTCGACAAGGGCATTACATTGCTTGACGGTCTGGATAATCCTGATTTGAAAATCTCTGCAAAAGCAGGGGACTTGCTCTCCTTGCTGCAGGGCAAGCTGGCAGCACCGCTGGCACTCCTTTTGGGCAAATTAAAGCTCAAGGGTGACAAGGGTATTGTAACCCAAATACTCGGTTTACTGAAAAAGTAATCGATTTTTTAGAGCATAGCGTTATACACTATGCTCTTTCTTTTTAAGAAGCCTATCGATCGTGTTGGGCTGTACGTCAGTGAATGGACTTAATAATATTATATAAAACGAAACAGAACAAGCGAGGGCGCAGATTTAAGTATAGGAGTAGGGTATGAATGCGGCAGAACAATTACAGGAAATGATCAAACAAAGTCATCGCATCGTCTTTTTTGGTGGGGCAGGTGTATCTACGGAGAGCGGCATACCCGATTTTCGCAGTGCGGACGGTTTATATCGCCAAAGCTTCAAATATCCTCCCGAAACCATTCTTTCAAATCGTTTTTTTCTAAACCATACCGCAGAATTCTATGATTTTTACAAAGAAAATATGGTGGTTAAAAATGCCAAACCCAACGCTGCACATTGGAAACTTGCTGAATGGGAGCAAAACGGGAAGTTACAAGCGGTCATTACCCAAAATATAGATGGGCTGCATCAGCTCGCCGGCAGCAAAAATGTGCTGGAGCTGCATGGCAGCATTCACCGCAACCATTGTATGTTATGCCGTAAAAGCTATACATTGGAAGAATTGGAAGCACAGATGGGCGTACCGCACTGCGTTTGCGGCGGCATCATCAAACCGGATGTGGTTCTGTATGAGGAGCCTTTGGATACTGCCGTGCTGAAAGCCGCCGTCCAGGAAATTACACAGGCGGATATGCTCATCATCGGCGGGACATCCTTGTCGGTATACCCGGCTGCGGGCATAGTACAATATTTTCAAGGTAAATATCTGGTACTTATCAATCGGGATAAAACCAATCGCGATCAAAGTGCCGATTTGATTATACGCGAGCCGATAGCGCAGGTGTTTGGTGCATTACGCGCTTAGTGGGGCGTGTTGTGTAAGGATAAATAACCATAAATTCTTTGTAACGACAGTTTCGATTGATTTGGGAATGTTTTTTGCCTTGTATGCACATGGAAGCTGAGAATTTAGAGGCACGGGCGCAAATAATTTCTATATTGATAATAAACAAAACATATGTTACAATTGTAACAAGAATATGTTGAATAGTGGAGTGATATAAGCTGTCATTCATTCTTGCTGTTTCACTTTTCTTCAAAGTTCGAAACGAACACAAACGAAAAAAGGAGAATTTGAAATGAGTTCTATTGTAGTTGGTATTTTAGGATTCCTTACAATCATTGCGATTGTAGTGACTCTTTTCAAGAGTAAAACGCTTCCTAGTATCGCATTCATCGCTTTTCCTGCTATCCTGGCTTTGATTTTGGTAATCGGCGGCTACTACAGCTTTGACGATATCGCAAGCCTCGTGAAACAAGGATTTACCAGTACTGGCCCTACCGCAGCATTATTTGTATTTTCTGTATTATATTTTGGTATTATGTCAGACACTGGTATGTTTGACGTTATCATCGGAAAACTGATGAAATACGTTGGCGACAGTGTAATCGGCGTAACCATGATGACAGCTGTTATCGCCATCATCGGTCACCTGGATGGCGGCGGTGCTTCTACCTTCCTTATCGTAATCCCCGCTATGCTTCCGGTGTATAAAAAGATGCATATGCGCCCAACCACATTGTTGCGCGTTGCCGTACTGGCAATGGGTGTGCTGAACCTTCTGCCTTGGGCGGGTCCTACCATGAGAGCAGCCTCCGTATTGGGTATGGAAGCCGGCTCCCTCTGGACCACATTGTTGCCTATTCAGTTGTTTGGCGTATTTCTTGCTTTGGTACATGCCTATATTTCCGGCGTACAGGAAGTAAAGCGCGGCGCCGGCCTGCACGGTAAGCTTGCACAGGAAAATGGCGAAGTGGTTCTTACAGAAGAAGAAACCAAATCGCACAATGACTTGGCAAGACCAAAGCTCTTTTTGTTCAACGTGATTCTGACCATCGCTATCATCGCCATCCTTGTATGGGACGTATTCCCGAGCTACCTGCCCTTTATGTTGGGTGTAGCTATCGCTGTTTTGGTGAATTATCCCGGCGCGAAGATGCAAAAGAAAATCATTAACTCTCACGCAGGTCCTGCACTGATGATGTGTTCCACCTTGATGGGTGCAGCTGTGCTCATGGGTATTCTCGTAAAGAACGTAAAAGTGGACGATGTGGTTGTAAAGAGCGTGGTAACTTGCATGTCCGACATCATTGTAATGGGCTTGCCAAACTTCCTGGGAACCCACATTGCATTGGTTATTGGTATACTTTCCGTACCGCTCGCATTGGCATTTGATACCGACAGCTACTTCTACGGCATGCTTCCGGTTATCATCGGTATCGGTCAGGGCTTCGGCGTGCCGGCTGTACCTATTGCTATCGCAATGGTAGTGTGCAGAAACTGCGCAACCTTTATCAGCCCAATGGTGCCTGCAACCTTGCTTGGCGTAGGTTTGGCAGACGTAGAAATCAAGGATCATATCAAAAATTCCTTCTTCTATGTTTGGATTTTCTCCATACTCTGCTTGCTCTTCGCTATCATCATTGGCCTTATGCCGCTGTAATGCAAACGCAACAGGTATAATTTCTAAATTGTTTTAACATATACATCCGTGCTTCTGTACAGCTCAGAGCTATGGATGGAACATAGGGACTGCTACAAGAGAATAGCTTGCGCAGTCCCCTTTTTATAAGGAGGTAAGTATGGATATCAAAAAATCCGCGGTGGCCGGCACTTTGGAATCCAGCGACTGCATGGTGAGCATAGAGCCGCACCAAGGAGGCGTGGATTTTGCTTTGGACAGTGTGGTTGCCCATCAGTTTGGCAACCAAATCAAAAAAGTTGTGATGGATACCTTACAAAATTTGGATATTTCCAATGTAAAAATCAATATTGTGGATAAGGGTGCATTGGATTGTACCATCAAGGCCAGAATAGAGGCTGCCGTGTATCGTGCGCAGGACCAGTATGAAGATTTACCATGGGGAGGCGCTATCAAATGAGCAATCCAAACAAAAAAAGACTCCGACGCACCATGATGTTTCTCAATGCGCAAAGACCTTCTCTCATCAAGGATGCCTATCTGTTTCGACCGGATTCCTTGATGTTTGACTTGGAGGATGCCGTTGCTGTAAACCAAAAGGATGCCGCCCGTTTTTCCTTGTATCACGCGCTGACCACCGTTAATTACTACGGTATAGAGCGCATTGTGCGCATCAACGGACTGGATACGGATCTGTGGAAAGAGGATATCCGCTGCAGCGTTGCAGCCGGCTGTGATACGATTCGTATACCCAAAACCGATGATGCTGATATGGTAAAGGCAGTAGAAGACGAGATTATTAAAGCGGAGAAGGAATTTGGCAAGCCGGAGGGCTCCGTGCTGATTATGGCTGCGCTGGAATCCGCGCGCGGTGTGATCAACGCCTATCAGATTTGTACGGCCTCCGATCGTATGATTGGTATTGCCTTATCGGGCGGCGACTATACGCGCGATTTGCAGACCAGCCTTTCCGGAACCGGTGTTGAACTCATGGGTGCAAGACAGCAGATTGTTATCGCTGCCAGAGCGGCAGGCGTACAGTGCTATGATACGGTATGGACCAATGTAGACGATATGGACGGTTTTCAAAAAGAGGTGGAAACCATACATACTATGGGTTTTGACGGCAAGTCCTGCATTAGCCCGCGGCAGATAGATGTGGTGCACGCCGTCTTTACACCCAAAGAAAAAGATATCATATTTGCAGAAAAAGTAATCGCAGAAATAGACAGTAAAAAAGCCGAGGGCATAGGCGTATTTGTTGTAGACGGCAAGATGATAGACATCGCTTTCTACGACGGCGCAAAGCGCACACTTGCCATGGCCAAGGCTGCCGGCGTGTATAAGGGGGATTTGGCATGATAAACGCAGTTGGACGAGAAATCCCGGAAGAAATTTTAAAACTGACAGGTAAGGATGTTTACAAGGGCTCTCATGTGTATGATGGACATGAGTTTAAGAAGGATGCGCCAAAGGTGCGCGCAGTCATTAACTCCAATGGCTCCAAACTGCTTCCCGGTATTCGCGAAGCCCTCATTCAATGTGGTATCAAAGATGGTATGCGCTTGGGCTTCCACCATCATTTTCGCAACGGCGATAAGGTTGTTAACATGGTTATGCTGGAAGTCGCGGCCTTGGGTATCAAGGATATTACCCTCTGCGCCAGTTCCTTAGGCGACCAGAACAACCCTATTGTGCCGCTGATTGAAGACGGCACCATCACCCGGATCGAAACTTCCGGCGTACGCGGCGGCATTGGCAATGCTATTTCCAGCGGCAAACTCAAAGGTCTTGCCATCATGCGCTCTCATGGCGGCCGTGTGCGCGCGATAGAAACAGGGGAATCCCATGTGGATATCGCTTTCATAGGCGCCCCGACAGCGGATGAATATGGAAACCTGAATGCGAACGGCGGCAAAGCAAACTGCGGTGTATTGTCCTATTCCGCAGTGGATGCACAATTTGCCGACAAAGTGGTAGCCTTGACGGACTGTCTGGTGCCCTTCCCGAATCTGCCGGCGCAGATCACACAGAGTTTTGTGGACTATGTGGTAGTGGTGGATGAAATCGGGAATCCTGCCAAAATCGCTACCGGCGCAGCCAAGCCCACCACCAACCAAAGACAGCTGCTTATGGCGCAGTACTGCACCGACTTTGTAACCAGAACGCCGTATTTTAAAGAAGGCTTCTCTTACCAAACCGGTGTCGGTGGCGCCAGCATCGCTTCCACGGTATCCCTGGCAAAGGTGATGCGCGAGCGCAATATTCATATGAGCTTTGGCGTGGGTGGCTTAACTAAGCCTATGTGCGACCTGCTCGACGAGGGTTTGGCGCATTGTCTGGTGGACACCCAGTGTTTTGACGAGGACGCCATCAGCAATATCACCACTAACCCAAGACACTTCTATATTACGGCAGGTGAATATGCAAACCCCTTTAATAAGGGCGCTTATGTAAACAAGCTCGATTTTGTGATACTCGCCGCCTTAGAAGTGGATGTGCACTTCAACTGCAACGTGGTGGTGGGATCCGACGGCGTCATTACCGGTGCGCAGGGCGGGCACCCGGACACCGCTGCAGGTGCAAAATGCACCATTGTGATTGCGCCTATACTGCAGGGCAGAATCCCAACCGTATGCAGCGATGTAACCACCGTCACCACACCCGGCGAGGATGTGGACGTGGTCATCACCGACTACGGCATCGCCATCAATCCCAAACGTCAGGATTTAATCGAAGCCACCAAAGACAGCGGACTGCCTTTCAAAACCATAGAGGAGCTTCGCGACATTGCCTACAGCATCGCAGGTGAGCCGGAAAAAGTACAGTTCGGCGAACGCATTGTGGGCATCATTGAAGCCCGCGACGGTACAATTATGGACGTCGTGAGGGAAATCAAGCCCTTTGTGTTTAGGGAATAGATAAAAAATAGTGAATCTGCGGATTCACTATTTTTTATGATGTATTTATTATGTTCAATATATTTTATATCAAACTAATAGTCTTCAATAGAAAACATTTGTTTATTTACGCATAAGCTTGCCTATAAAATAGGAGCGAAGAGGTTTCTTCCGCAAGTGGATCAGATATTATACCATGCAAAGTGTCTGAAGTATTTGTGTTGGAATCTCCAATTGTCTAATACGAAAAGTAAAATATTCATTTAAGTTTAGTATTTTTTTAATAATGCACCAAATCCCCGGCTCCTCGCATTATCTCCAGCACCTCCTGCGCTTGCGCACTCTGAAAATATGCAAGCGTGCTCTCCGGTACCAGCTCTTTCAGCGCTGCCCAGTCGCCCTGCTGCAGCAGGGCGCGCACGGCGGATGCGCTGATGGCTTTACCTTGCGCCTGCTTGCGTGGGATGACGATTTGCTCGATACTGCCGAACTTTGCCATGGCTTCGTTATAGAGGTTGGTTACGAAGCTGTTGGGCTCTTCTCCGACAAAGCGGCTTCCAATCCCGAGCGTTTGGGCAATACGGTTGAAAATGCGAACATCCAGCTGCGCCTGCACACGTATAATCTCTTCTTCATCTTTCAAAAAATAGCTGGGGAATGTGGCGGAGCTGATGATGTAGCACCCGGTATCGTGGTATATTATGTTGTTCAGGTGACTTGTTCCGTCCTCCACCAGCTTTTTGCGCACGGCAAAGGGCACGATGCTGGCATCTTCACTGACCACAAACAAATGCAGTGCATCGCATGATTTTGCGGCGTATTCTATCAAATATTGGTGACCGTATGTAAAAGGGTTGGCGTTCAGAACGATGGCGCCAATTTTTTTATCGCTGTGATTGCTCTGCGCAGGGCTTTCCTGCTGCAAATTGCGCAGGTAATCTGCAAATCCATGTCGTTGGTTTTCCATAAACACCAGCTTTTTGTCCACCACTTCAATGGCATAGAAGCCCAAATCCCCAAAAAACTTGGCGCTGTCGCTTTTGCTGTACAAAAATAAATGATTGTAGTTTTTTGCACATTCCAATTCAATGAGATGGGCGAGTATCTCTGCCAGCAAACCTTCACCCTGGTGTTCTTTTGACACGGCAAAACAGCGCAGGGTATTTTTAAAACAGCTGCCTGTTGCGATGACATGATAGTTGTCATCGTATATGGCACAGGTATAATCTAAGTGCTTGTCCAAACACAAGCCTTCCTGCGATAGCAGAGCGGCGACCTGCTCCATGCTGCGTTTGTCGTTTTGGCGAACGGCTGCCACAAAATTCATACAAGTTCTCCTCTATTCCTGTTCCAAAAAGTAAAGAAAATAACATAGCGCCAACAAATCTGCACTGCCGCCGGGGGATAGGTTTTGAGAAATATATTGCGTATCCAACGCAAGTATTTGTTCTTTGCTTGGGTAAGGTGTATGAGATAGGAGTTGGCGGAGCCGCTCACTTTCTTCTTGCCATAACGCATAGCCGCCGCGGTGTATCATATTTGTATCGCACTCGTTTGCAATGATGTAGAGCAGCGCGATCGCACCTGCATCATTCTCGGAGTAGCCTTGTTGCAGAGCTTCCTTCAGTTTTGGCAAGGCAAGGTTGGCGACAGTTGGGAAGCCCTCCTCGGCTTGGCCGCGTGCGCCGCGTATGCCATATTGCAGGTATAGCTTCTCGCCGGTACTTTGTGCCGTTTCTTTGGTCAACTGTCCAAAGGCTCTGCCGCACATTCCGCATAACATTTTTTTGCACTCGGAAAGGACGCTTTCTGTGTTTTTCCAGCTTTTGTATCCCACTCTTGCGCTTGCGGCGCAGACTATACCTAAGGAAAAAATGGCGCCTTTATGCGTATTGACACCCTTTGTGGCTTGGAGCATTTCGGCTTCCGCTCTGCGGCCGCGCAGACAAAGCAATTCAAAACATTGCGTCGGACTGTATTCTTTCTGACCGATTGCAGCGCAGTCATGAAAATAGTCATATAGGCTTATGCTGCTTTGTATATAGGTGAATATATCCATATCCTTATGGCTGCCGCTGTTGCTCCTATCCACCAAGCCCGGCTTGGGGCTGCAGGTCACTTCATACAGCAAGGCTTTTACGGCTTGTTCTGCAATTTTCTTTGCATCCGCCTTGTGCAGCGCATCCTGCAATATGGAATGATACCTATTCCAGAGTTCCTCGACGCCGTGGGTACGGCTTCTGGCGCAATGTTTTGCGCTTTGTTCACAAAGTAGACATGCTCTTGTCGGAAAGCCTATATGTTCTCGATCTAATTTTTGTCCATTGGCAGCGATCACATCTATATCGTAGAGCCTGCCTAAGTCGTTGAAATCCTCTATTTCACAGCATATTTTCTTAATGCGCTTGGCATCCCCCTCTACAACAAGTAAGGCTTCGTTGCCGGTATGCTTGTATAGATACTCTTTATGTAAAATAACACAGCCGCTTGCCTGCAACATGCTGAGCAGCAGTTTGTTTCCTTCTTCAAATCCGCGGCGTATCAAGGGGCTATTTTTAATCGGGCCGGCTATGTTCATACAAAAGCTCAGTAAAGTTTGCCCATATTCCCGTATGAGCTCTTTCTGTCTTGCCGCGCGCGTATCTCGTGCCTGCAGTATGTCTGTTAGCGTTACCTCTTGCATGAAAATGTACCTTATTAAATATTATTCTTTTTTATAAATGTCTGCATATATTCCTTATACGCACGAAACGCCGAGGGTATGGAGTAATTTTCTAAAATGACCCGCATATTGCATAGTAAATAGCCTGGTTTGTTGTTTGTAAAATCAACCTCCATATCATACGCTTGCATGTGCCATTCCTTATGCGTGAATACATGTTTAGATGGGCTTAGTTTTCGAATGTTTTTTACGACTATGCCCAAATCCTCTATATGCTGTTTAGCCTCTTTTATAGTAAGCTTTTGCGATACATTGGGAAATTCGTAAAGACCAGCCAAAAGTCCGTTATCGGGGCGTTTTCGCAATGCTGCCCGCTGCCTGTCGTGTAGAAAGAAAACCGTAAGCTTTTCAATCGCTCGTTTTTTCTTTTTTGGCATATTTGGATAGTCGAGCATATTGCCTTCTTCAAAAGCCAAGCAGTTGTCGCGCAGCGGACATTTGGCGCAGAGCGGTACGCCGTTTGCCAGACAAACTGTGGCGCCCAAATCCATCAACGCCTGGTTGAAGTCGCCGGGTCTGTCCGCAGGCATGCGTTCTAAAAAATACTGAAAAGCAGCGTCTTTCGCTTCTTTCTCTTTGATGTTTTTCGCATATACGCTAAGCCTTGCAAATACCCGCAACAGGTTGCCGTCTATGGAGGGGATTTTCTGCCCGAATGCCATAGATGCAATGGCGGCTGCAGTGTAGGGGCCTATGCCTGCAATGTGGAGTAAGTCAAGATAGCGTTCGGGGAGCTTGCCTCCGTATTGATCCACAACCTGCACGGCACCTCTATGCAGATTTTTGACACGGGAGTAGTAGCCCAATCCTTCCCAAAGCTTCATATATACGTCTTCTTTGCCTTTGGCAAGGGATGCGATATCCGGAAAAGTCTGTAAAAACCGCTCGTAATAGCCTGTAACAGCCTCTACACGAGTTTGCTGCAGCATGATTTCGGATAACCAGATGTGGTAGGGACTAATGCTTTTCCTCCAAGGAAGATCGCGTTTGTTGTTGTCATACCAGTCGAGCAATATTGTATGGAATGCCTGTGTTTGATTCATGCTTCGTCCTTTGCTTTAAGATACTTCTATCATATCTTATTTTTGATTTTTTCTCAATCAGCGTACAGCATTATTATTTGGATTGTTTACGATTTCCACTTGTATATTTGAAAAAAATGTGCTATATTAATTGTGCAATAAATAATTGTAAACAATTAATTGAAGATTATGGAGGATATGAATATGGAGAAAAGAACAGGAGCCATCACATTTGCAGGCAATCCCTTGACACTCTTAGGCAAGGAAGTAAAGGTAGGGGAGCACGCGCCTGATTTTACTGCTTTGGGCAACGACCTCAGCCCCGTATCACTGTCTGATTTCAAGGGCAAAACCGTCATTATCAGCACTGTACCCTCGGTAGATACCGGTGTTTGTGAATTGCAGACCATTCGTTTTAATGAGGAAGCCGGCAAGCTTGACAACGCTGTGGTTATTACTATTTCTTGCGATCTGCCGTTTGCATTGGGTAGATTCTGCGCTGCTAAAAACATCGACAAAGCGGTAACTCTTTCCGATCATAAGGATTTGGATTTTGGTTTGAAATATGGCTTCGCCATTGAAGAGCTTCGTCTCTTGGAGCGCGGCATTGTCGTCATTGACAAGAACGGCGTGATTCAGCATGTGGAGTATGTTCCCGAGGTAACTTCCCACCCGAACTACGACGCCGCATTGGCCGTTGCAAAAACCCTTTAATATTTTAAATAATATAGCATTTTCGACAGTCCGAGTCGATATCTGCAATGAAGTCTTAGCTTTTTGCTAAGGCTTTTTTTGCACAAGTTAAAAAACTCCTTTGTATTGCAACGACATGATGAAAAACTGAAAATATTCTTGTATGTGATTTCTGCAAGGGAGATACAGCGTCTGTATACATTTGGTAAGAGAACGAATTCATGGAATAATCACTCGTCTTTATCTCGCAAAAAAAATTTCTATGCGAGTGTGAATTTACTCCGGTTAAAGTCAATGTCTGTTTAATGAGATTTATATTGTTTTTTTATTATTTAAATGCATTCATATATTTTATATATTGTTAATATAAAAATTAAATTAAATGAGATTATATGGTATTATTTTCGATAATTTGATATAAAAATTCCGCTTATAAAAATCGTGTTATTAATGAAGTGTTTTTTGATTGTGTCGGAATATTATAAAAAATTCGAAATTTCCACTTTACATTTTTGTACTCTATGGTTAATATATAATTATATTAACCAAATACTGTGAGCCGCAAGGATGTGTTATTGATTGAATACGAATACGGATTTACGAAAAGAATTCAGCAGACAATATATGCTCCATATCTTCATCTGGCTGGGGCTTTTATTTCTGATCCTTTTTACGATTATCCCCATGCTGGGTATTGTAATATCGTTTAACGATTATAATATTAAAACCGGCTTTAGCGGTATGTTTTCGGGACCATGGGTAGGCTTTAAGCATTTCATTGATTTTGTGAACAACCGCAAGTTTGGCAAACTGGTGCAAAACACCGTTTTGATAAGTCTGCTTAAGCTCTTGTTCTCCTTTCCCTTACCCATACTGTTCGCCATTATGATTACCGAGATGAGGGGAAAGGTATTCAAGCGTGTTTTACAAACCGCAAGCTACCTGCCGCACTTCATTTCATGGATTATTGTAGCGGGAATACTGCATGCATTCTTTTCGGCGTCTACCGGCATGCTCAATGAGGCGCTGCTTACGATGGGTATCATAAAAGAACCCATACCGCTGCTTATCAGCGAGAAGCTCTACTACACCCTTGCGGTTTCTTCGGAGATTTGGAAAGAGATGGGTTGGAGCGCCATCATTTATCTGGCAGCCATCACCGGAATCGACCCTTCCTTGTATGAAAGCGCACAGATCGACGGTGCAGGCCGTTTGAAACGAATCTGGCATATCACCTTGCCGGGTATGCGCGGAACGATTTCAGTATTGCTGATTTTGGCAATAGGCGGTTTGTTCGGCGCAAACTTCGACCAGGCCATGCTTTTGGGTAACGATTTGAATATAGGCCGCAGTGAAATCATTGAAGTATTTGTATACAAAATGGGCTTGAACCAAGGGCGCTATTCTTTTGCTACGGCTGCGGGCTTATTCCAATCCGTCATATCCTTTATACTGGTTATTTCTGCCAACAGTGTCAGCAAAAAACTTTCGGGTATTGGCTTATTCTAACTGCAGGGAGGACATATGTCTCATAAACGAAATCAAAATGCCATCGCCAAAACTATGGAGGATCGCATCATTGATGCCGCCACGACGATTTTTGGCATACTCATATTTATTTTAACCGTATATCCCTTTTATTATGTGGTGATTCTGTCTCTTAACGATGGTGTGGATGCTTTGCGGGGCGGTATTTATCTGTGGCCGCGAGCCTTTACAACGGCAAATTATACACAGTTTTTGTCGGATGCAAAATGGATTGCAGCCATTGGCGTCACCGTGGCAAAGACCTTGATTGGATCTGCGCTCACCGTGCTGTTTACCGCTATGGTAGCCTATGGATTAAGCCATGAAAAGCTGCTGTTCAAGCAATTTTATAATATTATATTGCTCATATGCATGTATTTTTCCGGCGGATTGGTTCCCTATTATCTCACTCTTAGAACCTATGCGATGCTAAATACCTTTTGGGTATATGTTATCCCAACCATGTTCTCCACCTACTACTGCATACTTGCAGTGAGCTTCTTTCGGGAAATTCCTGCAGAGCTTAAGGAATCGGCGCGTTTGGACGGCGCCAACGAGCTTACGATATTTTTGCGCATCATCCTGCCCTTATCAAAGGCTTTGCTGGCGACACTTGCCTTGTTTGCAGCTGTGGGGCAGTGGAACGCTTGGAGCGATTCCGCATTCTTTGCTCCGGGAAACAAGGGCTTGCGCACACTCGGTCATTTGATGCGCGAGGTGATTATTCGCAATCAGGTGGATACCAGCTCCCGTCAGGCAATGATGCAGGCGGCAAGGCACTCGACTGTGACGGCAACATCCGTGCAGATGGCGGCCATGATTATTGCCGTATTACCGATCATATTGGTATATCCTTTTCTGCAAAAGTACTTTGTAAAGGGCATTATGCTCGGTGCTGTGAAAGGATAAGTATTCTTTAAACAAAATTGGATTTTACTGCCAAAGGCAGAATCAATAAATCAAGGAGGAAAACTCATGAAACGTTTTTTATCTATGTTGCTGGTTTCCATGCTCCTGCTTACGCCCGTACTCAGTATGGCAGAGGATGCGGACACCCTCTTCAATCCCAATGACCCTTATACCTTCCAGCTTTTTGTAGACTGGACCTGGATGGACTATGACACATTTGAAGGTGGTATTTGCCAGGATTTCATGCGTGAAAAAACAGGCATCACCATTGATATGATTAAAGCAACCGACAGCGAACAGCTGAACCTGATGATTTCTTCCGGAGAACTGCCGGATTTGATCGCTTGCTCTGCAAGCAGCAAGGTAACCAAGCTCTCCGATTCCGATTTAACCTATCCTTTGCAGGAACTGATTGATAAATATGTACCGCAATGGCAGATTCCGGATGTGGAGAAGAAGATTAACGCATACTTTGCAGAAGATGGCCAATACTATATGTTGAAAAACGAATTCAACACCGCTGAGGAAATCAAGTCGGCAAAGAATCTCGGTACCAACTTTGGCCAGTTCCATATCCGAAACGACATCTATACCGCTTTGGGTTCTCCAAAAGTACAAACAAAAGAAGATTTCTTTGCATTGTTGGAAGCCGTAAAAAAAGCTTATCCCGATATGCAGCCCCTCGTATTCAATCCCAGAGAATACGGTGCTTTTGGCTCTTTGGTTGGATTTGACGTGATTCGCCCCATGGACGAAAACGGCAATCTTGTGATGAATATTTCCGACGCCAACTATCGCGCTATGCTGCTCAGCATGAACGAGCTTTACCGTGCTGGCTATATTGATAAGGAAAACTTCTCCTATAATTCCGACGAGCAGACTTTCCAAAAATTCTATGCCGGTAATGTATTTATGGTAACCCACTATGCCGGTAATGACGAGCAGACCTTTACCGCAAAAATCCGCGCTGCCGTTCCGGAAGCCGAAGTCGTGCAGCTGCCTTTGCTGGAAAAATGGAAATACTCCATCCCGGTATCCGGCTGGTCTTCCATGTTCATCACCAAAAACTGCAGCGATCCCGAACGTGCTATCAAGATGCTCTATTGGGCAAAACAAACGGATAACTCTATTTCTTTAACCTATGGTTATAAAGGCACAGACTGGGATTACGATGCCGAGGGCAACATTGTGATGCTTGAACGTTACAATAAATCCAACGAAAACGGAAACATTGCCAACGACTATAAAGACATGGCATTCTCGCTTTCCGCAAACAATTATATCAGCATTTACAAGGGCTATTATGCCGCTGCTACACCTGCAACTCGTGCCATACAGGATGAAGTTATCAAGCGTGCAAGCATTACCAATGCAATCGATTTGGCATACCCTAAAGCAAACACAGATTTGCGCTTTAAAATGGATGATATCAACAGTCTCAGCACCGAGTATTTCTCCAAGCTTTGCATGGCTGAAAACGAAGAGAGCTTTAACGCAATCTATGAAGAGATGCTGTTAGAAGCTGAAAAAATCGGTTTGAGTGAAGTGAACGAATACCTGACTACAACCTACAAAGACGTTTGCGCTCTGTTGGGAAGCGAATAAACACATATCTGCGCTGCGGTTCAAATTGTTTGGATCGCAGCGCAAGGTCGGAGAAACGATGATCAAACAGTATTGCTTGGAAGAACTATGCCCTTTCGTCAGAGAGGTCGGCTTGCAGCGTAAGGACTCTTGGCGCACCTATGCAAGAAGAATATATGACCATGAGTTTTTTTACTGTTTTACCGGCCATGCGCACATACAGATAGAAGATAGAGAGTATACAATGCGGGAAGGCGATATTGCTGTGATACCTCCCAACACGCCGCATGTGTTTTGGGCGGAAGCAAAAACGCCGGGGGAACTTTATTTTTTTCACTGTGATTTTGAATGGTGGAACGATCAAAATTATCTATATGATTACTATAATACGCCGGAATCCTATGCAAAGTTGTTTTCCCATGAGCTGACGGAAGTAGAGCGTATACGTCCACAGCTTGCGCTGCATAACGGTTGGACGTTTTCGGATATCTATTCCTTTGCCGGCAACGAGGATGCAGAAAGGATTTTTCGCAGCCTGTATAAGTATTATATACGCAAGGATGAATGTTTCTCTCTGCATGCTAAAATTTTGGTACTGCAGCTTTTGGAATTGTTGATAGAGCAGCCGGGTCATGGCTATCAGGCTTCGGATCAGCGTGTGAGCGATACCATATTGAGTTTTATGCAATCCAACTACTATCGCAAGCTGAATGTGGACGAAATATGCAAATCCACAAGGCTCAATACAGATTATGCCGGCAAGCTCTTTAAACGTGAAACCGGCATGACCCTGATAGAATCTTTGAACCGGATTCGCATCAACAAAGCGAAGAAGCTTTTGATAGAACCCGATTTAAACATTGAGGACATAGCGGAGATGGTAGGCTTTCAAAACGAAAACTATTTTTGCACAGTGTCCAAAAAGATTACCGGATTAACACCGGCAAAGCTACGAAGCTACATGCTTTCCTTGCAGGACAAGGAAGAAGAAACGAAACTATAAGGTGGAAGAATTTATGTTTGATATATTGCAAAAACCATGGAGCAATCATCGCATATTATCGGAATATCGCCTGCCAGTACGCACGGCGTTTTCCATTTACTCCGATAGTGAAGAGGCACGCGGCGCCGTCAGCTCCCGTATATTATCTTTATCCGGAGATTGGAAATTTCACTGGTTCGCTTCTGCCTTTGATGTAACGGAGGAAGTAATTGCAGCCGACAGCACCGGATGGGACAATATTAAAGTACCTTGTTCCTGGCAGTTTGCCGGCTATGGAAAGTTTTTGTATACGGACGAAGCCTATCCTTTCCCCATACATCCGCCCTATATTCCGGCGCAGCACGAAACCGGTGTATATAAGCGCATCGTGCGTGTGAATAAATCCGATGAGCATGCCTATATACTTCGTATGGACGGCGTGGAAAGCGCCTGCGAAGTCTATGTAAACGAGTGCTATGTGGGATATACACAGGGCAGCAGACTGCCTTCCGAGTTTGATATCTCGGATGTCTGCGTGCAGGGGGATAACAGGCTTTGTCTCGTGGTGCATCAGTACTGTGACGGCACCTATCTTGAGGATCAGGATATGTGGTGGCTGGGCGGTATCATTCGTGACGTACAACTGATTACGCGACCTAAAACATATATCCGCGATGTGTTGATCAAAGCCGATTATGATGCAGATACGGGGCATGGAAGGCTGCAAGTCGCTGTCAAACAGGACGGAGTGCATGCCATTACCTGTCTGCTTTTGAACCGGGATGGGGAGGAGATTCTAAAGGACAGTATTGTAGATCAAAAGTCTTTTGATTTGCCGAAAATTTGCCCTTGGAATGCAGAAGAGCCTCATCTCTATACCTTGCTGCTGTATCAGAGCGACAAGACAGGGCGGGAATTGGAGTGCGTTCGCCAAAAAATCGGTTTTCGTCGTGTAGAAATTAAGGATGGCATCTTATTGCTCAACGGCAAACGCATTATGCTCCGCGGTGTCAACCGACACGAGTTTTCCACCGAAACCGGTCGCGCCGTTAGCTTCGAGCAGACCAAAGCGGACTTACTTCTGATGAAGCAATATCATATTAATGCCGTGCGTACAGCGCATTATCCGAATGCGCCATTTTTCTATGAACTCTGCGATGAGCTGGGTTTGTATGTTATGGATGAATGTGATTTGGAAACCCATGGATTTGAGATTGAGGGTATACCGACTCGATTGGCGGATGATCCAAGCTGGAAAGACGCCTATCTGGACAGAGCCATACGCACGGTGGGCAGGGATCGTAATCACGCCTGCGTGGTAATGTGGTCACTGGGCAATGAGTCCAGCTGGGGAAGCAATTTTGTTGCCATGTACGATTGGATACGGAGCCAGGATACCGGGCTGCCCATACATTATGAGGGGGAACATTTGGCTGGTAAGCTGGATGTGACCAGCACCATGTACAGTTCCATAGGCATGCTGCACGAATTGGATGCCACCATGCAGGGCAAGCCTCATATACTCTGTGAGTTTGCGCATGCCATGGGCAATGGTCCGGGCAGTTTGCATGAGTACATAGAGTGTATGGAAAATTCCAGGCGCATACAGGGTTATTTTGTCTGGGAATGGCGTGACCACGGTGTGCGCAGCCTACGAGAGAATGGCGATGTATTTTATCGCTATGGCGGTGAATTTGCAGAGCCCTATCATAGTGGAAATTTCTGTATGGATGGTCTGCTTGCAGCCGATTCTACACCAACACCGGGTTTTTATGAGTTTGCCAAATGTATACAGCCTTTGCACTGCAGCATGCAGGAAAATGGAGCACTTTGTGTACAAAGCCGCTTTGCGTTTAAAACGCTCAAACAATGCCATGTGGAGTGGGTTTTGCGAAAAAATGGGGATGTTCTGATGCGCTTGCACGAACAGGCGGTGGATATCCTACCCGATGAGACGCGTGTATTATATCCGCCGGCCGTCATGCTGCAAGCGGTGGATAAGTCTGCGGTATACACAATTAGCAGCAATCTTTACGAGAAGGAACATCTGCTTGGACAATGTGGAAAACTTCTTTCGAAAACTTATCCACAATCCTATGAAGCAAAAGAATCGCTTCTCTTGGAAGAAAGAGCCAATGCCTATCATATTAACGGTGAGGTATTTTCGTTCCGCATCGATCTGGCAGATGGCAGAATAAAAGATTATGTGTATAAAGGGGAGAACATCCTGACACATGGGCCTGCGCTTAACTTCTTCCGCGCCTATATTGACAACGACAGAATTCTTTCCAGAGAGTGGACAGCAAGAAATATCCACAGTATGGTTACGATACTGCGCAGCGCATCCTATCGCTTTGTGGATACATCTTTGCATATTTACATACAGGCGGATTGCGCCGCCAATGCGCGCAATTGGCGCGTACCCTATGACTTGGAATACGTCATCCAGCCTGATGGTTTGATACATGTGCGCATAAACGGACAATTTGCAGGTGATTTTGGAGCTAACTATAACCAGGAGGTACCAAAAATCGGCACTGTAATGCGTTTGCCAAAGAGCATGCAAAGTGTGACTTACTTTGCATGCGGGCCGGGTGAAAGCTATGTGGACAGCAGGCAAAATACCCGAAAAGACATTTTTACATCAACTGTAAAAGAGCTGTCCTTTCCCTATGAATGTCCGCAGGATGCAGGAAACCGCACAGATTGCGACTGGATAGCACTGGGCAACGGCGTAAAAGGCATTGCCGTTGTGGCAGGCAAGGGCTGCGATGTCAGTGCGCGAAACTGCAGCGCCGAGGACATTTGGAAATCCGCACACGCCTGCGATGTTCCGGAGCGGGACTTTGTAGAACTGAATGTGGACTTGATCAACTCCGGTCTGGGCAGCGCCAGCTGCGGCCCGCAGCATTTACGCGCCTATATTGCGCAAACGCTGCCCTTCCAAATAGACTACTGTATATTGCCTATGACAGATTCTGCGCTGTCTGCAGCGGCAAGGGGACAGAATTATTTACATCATATAGAATCCAACAAAAAGGAAGAC
>JBHADM010000141.1:0-3318 GCA_041855045.1 Bacillota bacterium
CACTTGAATATTATGGTAAAAAAAGATGACAAGCGTATGGGTATTGGTGCAAAAGGGCTTACCGGAGAAGGCTATAAAGGACATTCTTTCTGGGATACGGAAATTTTTATTTTACCCTACTTCAGCTTTACACAGCCCGAAGTTGCCAGAACCTTGCTGGAATACCGCTATTTGGGTTTGAAAGGCGCCAGACAGAAAGCCAAGGAAAACGGGTTTGAAGGTGCCATGTATCCATGGGAAGCCGCATGGATAGACGACGGAGAGGTAACGCCGCTTTGGGGTGCTGCTGATGTTGTGACAGGTAAGCAGATGAAGATACTTACTGGATTGATTGAGCAGCATATCACTGCCGATGTGATATTCGGCGTACAGCAGTATTATCAAATCAGTAAGGACGAGGACTTCATGGAGCGCTACGGATATGAAATGATGCTGGATACCGCAGCGTTTTGGGCAAGTCGTGTGACCTGGGATGATGCTAAACAAAAATTTGTGTTGCTGGATGTAATCGGCCCCGATGAATATAAAGAACATGTAAACAATAATGCCTATACCAACTATATGGCGCATTACAACATGCAAAGTGCATTGGAGTTGATTGCCAAGTTAGAGTCCGAACAAACGGAAACAAGCGTGCGCCTGGCAAAGCAATTTAATCTGCCTAAGCTAAAGGAACGCCTGGATTATGTATGCAGGCATATATATTTGCCACAGACAGATGAGAACGGCATCCTGCCGCAGTTTGACGGATACCAGCATCTAAAGCATATAGACTTGGCTCCTTATAAGGCATCAAAAGTGGTTGGCACCATATATAACGACTATAATATGGAGCAAATAGGTGAGTTTCAGGTGCATAAGCAGGCGGACACTCTGGTGTTGTTCCTGTTGAAAGAGGATTTGTTTCCGTCAGATATCAAAAAGAAAAACTATTATTTTTACGAAGAGCGTACCTTGCATGACAGCTCTCTGAGCAAATCCACGCACTGTGTGCTTGCAGCCGATTTGGGCGAGGACGAGGTGGCATATCGTTTCTTTGAGGGGTGCGGAGAAATCGACCTCGGCAGTACCATGACTACGTCCGATATGGGTGTGCATACGGCATCCATGGGCGGTATCTGGCAATGTGTTGTATACGGATTCGGTGGCGTACGTGCAATTGGTTCCAAACTTCGCATTGCACCAAGATTGCCACATAATTGGAAATCACTCTCATTTCCTATTGTATGGAATGGACAGCGACTGCAATGCAGTATAAAAAAGGACAGTATCCGCATCACAAACCAGGGTACAAAATCTGTCGCCATTGAACTGCAGGGCAAGAATTTTATGCTGCAGGCCGGAGAAACGGTGGCGGAAACACTGGTCTAAAAAATACAAAAACACCTTTTCTTAAAGGTGTTTTTGTATTTTCAGAAAACAAGATTCAATACAGAACATTGGTAATCGGGAATTTTATAGCAATATGGAGTTCTCCAGTGTGGGGTCAAATTGTTCACCTTCGCTGCGGTGTGTTTGTATATGAAGCTTAAAGCTGGACGGAAGCTGTTTTGGTGCATAGTTTGTCAGTTTTTTAAAGACGCGGTTCATATTTCGTATGGTGTTGAAACCACATTTCTCCATCAGCTCTATGGAACTGATTTTAGGGTTTTTTTGTAGATGCGCAATGGCTTTTTCTACTTTGACCGCATTGAGATATTCCGAAAATGTAAGACCGGATAGCTTTTTGAAATAACGTGAAAAATAGGGAGGGCTTAGATTCATATACGAGGCGGCATCCTCAAAACGGATGACGGTACACTCTCTGTCTATCCAACTTAATAACTCGCGGTATTTGGAGGGAGGCAAAATATTCACAGACGCTTCTTGACGAACGGTTTTTTCACCGCGAAAAATATCAATCATCATAGACAAAAAGAGTGCGTTTGCTTTTTCGCCATAATAGCTGTTTTTGCTGTATAATTCTTTTTGTATTTGAAAAAGACATTCCTTCACATGATACTTATCTTCAAAAAGAACCTCTTCCAAACGACGTTCTTTTGTCACATTCAATAGGATATCTCCGCTACATAGACATACCCATAGCAGACTGTTTTCATCCGAGTTGATTTGGTGAATGCTGCCTTCTTCACAAAGTAGGCAGACGCCCTTTTGCAATTTGTAATGCCGACTGTTTAATGTAACATTCGCGCTTCCTTCGGCACAGTAAATCAACTCGGATTCCATGTGCCAATGTGCTATATTATTCAGGTTGCGATAACTTCCGACCCAAATTCGCTCGGTACCGGTAAAAAATCGCTGTTCGTATTTGGCGAGCATATTGATACCTACATGTTGTAATTTTATGTTTTTTATGATAGCATAAAAGATAATAAATGTCCACAAAGCGGAATTAAAATGCTTTATATTTCCAAAGTTTTGTTATAAAATAACAATAGCAGCACAAATTTGATATTTGTAGATGTTGGTTACATTCATTTTAAACTATAGAAAACTCTTTTGTTTTTGGCGTTATTTTGATACCATCATCCGAAAGGATGTAAAATATAGGAGGTAACATGAAAAAACTTTTTAGTATTTTATTGGCCGTAATTTTGATGTTCGGCATCGTAAGCGCACATGCAGTGACTGTTGCATTCTCGCAAATAGGTCAGGAATCCGACTGGCGTACCGCCAATACCGACAGCATTACTGCCGCAATTAAGGCAGAAGGTTGGGACTTGGTGTACGATGATGCACAACAAAAACAGGAAAACCAGGTAAAAGCGCTCCGTAACTTCATTTCTCAGAATGTGGATTATATTCTCTTTACCGGTGTCGTATCCACAGGCTGGGAAGAAGTACTCAAAGAAGTAAACGAAGCAGAGATCCCACTTATTTTGATAGACCGTATGCCCGATAACATGGATTCTATCCAGTATGCCGCAGCATTTGGCGGCGATTTCGTTGAAGAAGGTCGCCGTATGGCTACCTGGACAGTAAACTATATCGAAAAACTCGGCCGCAGCGCTGAAGATATCAATGTAGTGATTCTGGAAGGCACTACCGGCGCCGACGCCGCTACCGGCCGTCAGAATGGTATCAAGGAAGTATTGGACAAACATACTAACTTCAAAGTATTGGCTTCTCAAACAGGTAACTTTACCCGTGCCGAAGGTCAGGCTGTAATGGAAAGCTTCCTCAAAGCCCATGAAAAGATTGATGTATTGCTTGCTCATAACGACGATATGGCGCTTGGCGCAATCGAGGCCATCAAGGCTGCTGGCAAAGTTCCCGGCAAAGATATCATTATCGTTGGCTGCGACAGCCCGAAAACAG
>JBHADM010000142.1:0-5407 GCA_041855045.1 Bacillota bacterium
CTTTTAAGCTTTCCTTTTCTTCCTGATTTAAAACAGAAAAAATATCCTTGTGCTTTCCGTGCTCTTCTTCAATGATTTGCAAAGCCTCTCTTCCTTTTTCCGTAATTTTGATAATGGCAGATCTCTTGTCTTCTTCCGATTTCTCTCTGGTAATCCATTCGTGTTTTTCCAATTTTCCCAAAATTTCGCTTAGGGAGCCGGCTTGTATTTGCAACATATCCTGCAAATCTTTTTGATTGATTTGTTCTACAGAGGACAAGATATTTAAAATTTTGCCTTGCCCGATCCCCCTACCTTTTTTTTGATGATGTAATTTATGGGAAATGAGAGCAAACAAATCCCTTACATTACTGCCGTCTACGTTTTTTTCATGTATCATAGTTCTCAACCCTCCCTTTCTGTGTTCTTTCTGTTCATTTTCTTCTTTGCCTATGTCAATCCCTTGACTTGCAAAATACCTGAGCCCTTTCCCGCACTGCAAATTCTCTATATGGCAATGATTGGCGCATTGATGGCAAAATAAGTCTGTACGCATATCGTTTCCTCTTTTCTTTTTTTGTTTGGTACCTTGATAATACTCTCTGCCCTTTTATTTGTCAAGGTGCCAAAGTATTTTTGTATATTTTTTATTTTTGAGTGTGTATATTGTTACTTTTTTGTTTATTATTGACCCGTATTATTTTTTGTGTTACATTTTCTATATAAAACTTAGTGAATTATATGAGAAAGGAGTTCTAAGTATGATAGTTGGTTGTGTCAAAGAAATCAAGAAACAGGAATATCGAGTGGGGATTACTCCGGAGAATGTGGAATCCTACATCGCCGCCGGACATACCGTCCTGATTGAAAAGGGAGCAGGTATGGGATCCGGCTTCCAAGATGCTGAGTATGCATCGGCCGGTGCCAAGCTTTATGACAATGCCGCTGATGTATGGAAAGATGCCGATATGATAATAAAGGTAAAAGAGCCGTTACCGCAAGAGTATCCTCTTTTCAAAGAAGGACTTCTTCTATATACCTATCTTCATATCGCTGCCGATAAACCGCAAATGGAGGCTTTGCTCGAAAAGAAGGTTAAGGCATTGGCATACGAAACGCTTATGGAAAGGAACGGAAGCCTTCCGCTCCTTGCACCGATGAGTCAAATCGCCGGCAGATTGAGTGTTCAGGAGGGAGCCAAATTCCTGGAAAAGTCATTTGGCGGTTCAGGTAAATTACTATCCGGTGTTCCCGGCACGCCAAAGGCAAAGGTTTTGATCCTCGGTGGCGGCTCTGTAGGTACCAATGCTTGTAAAATCGCTGTCGGCATGGGGGCCGATGTTACGATTACCGATGTAAATCTGGAGAGATTAAATTATCTTGATGATATTTTTGGCGCAAGGATACAGACTATATACAGCACCGATGCCACTATTGCGAAATTGGTACAGCAAGCCGATCTTGTTATCGGTTCCGTGTTGATTCCGGGCAAGGCTGCACCTAAGCTGATGAAGAGGGAATATTTAAAGACCATGCAACCCGGTTCTGTCATTGTCGACGTTGCCGTTGACCAAGGCGGTTGCTGTGAAACCACAAAGGTAACCTACCACGATGATCCTGTATATACTGTGGATAATATTGTGCATTATTGTGTCGGTAATATGCCGGGTGCGGTTCCAAGAACTTCTACCATCGCACTCACCAATGCCACATTAAAATACGGCTTACAGATTGCAAATAAGGGGCTTGAGAGAGCCTGCATGGAAAATGATGTGATTTACTCCGCCATCAATACCTATGACGGAAAGCTGACTTGCGAAAATGTAGCGCTTAGTTTTGATCGCGAATATGTAGACCCGAAAACCTTGATACAATAGGAGGATTTTGTATGAAAGTTTTAGAACAGCTGGTTGCCAATTTGAACACTTTTGTGTGGGGGGTTCCTCTTATTGTTTTGTTGATTGGAACGCATATTTTCTTGACTTTTCGTTTGAAGCTTATTCAAACCCATACCCTAAAGGGAATCCAATTATCCGTACATGTGGATGAAGACAGTGCCGGAGATATCTCCCAATTCGGAGCTTTGGCTACGGCTTTGGCTGCCACCATAGGTACCGGAAATATTATCGGTGTATCCACGGCAATCGCTCTTGGCGGCCCCGGAGCTGTACTTTGGACATGGTTAGCCGGCATCTTCGGAATGGCGACCAAGTATGGAGAAGCTCTTCTTGCCGTTAAATATCGTACTTTAGATGAAAAAGGATATCATATCGGCGGTCCGATGTATGCCATCGAGAATGGTATGGGCAAAAATTGGAAGTGGCTTGCCGTTGTTTTTTCCATCTTTACCGTCCTTGCAACTTTCGGTGCCGGATGTACGGTACAGTCCCATGCCATTGCAGAATTTATTCATTCCACCTTCAATGTTCCCGTTGTGGCTACCGGATTCTGTGTTGCTTTGCTTACCGCAGCCGTTATCATGGGCGGTGTGAAAAAAATATCTTCTGTCTGTGAGAAATTGGTTCCGTTTATGGCAGTATTTTATGTAATTGCCTGCATCAGTATACTGATTATTAACCGCAACTTTTTTGTGGATGCCATTGTATTGATTTGTCAATCCGCCTTTACCACTCGTGCGGCTGCCGGCGGTTTTGTCGGAAGCACCATGATACTTGCCTGCCGTTACGGTATTGCAAGAGGTATCTTTTCCAATGAGTCCGGTCTTGGTACAGCACCTATTGCGGCAGCGGCGGCACAGACCAAAAATCCGGTACGTCAGGCCCTTGTATCTATGACAGGAACATTTTGGGATACGGTTATCATTTGTGCTATGACAGGACTGGTTATTGTTACCTCTATGTTACATAAACCGGATAATTTCATCGGCGCAGGAGATGATGAATTGGTAAAACTGGCATTCAATGCCTTGCCTAGTATCGGACAGTATGTATTGGCGATTGCACTGGCTATATTTGCCTTTACTACTATCCTGGGTTGGTCTTTTTACGGAGAAAATGCGGTAAAATATCTTTGGGGCAGAAAATATATTATCGTATACAGGATTGTATTCATCATTGTTTTGTTTATCGGTTCCGTGGTATCTTTGTCTTTGATTTGGAATTTCTCCGATCTGATGAACGGACTGATGGCATTTCCGAATCTCGTTGTGCTCCTGGTGCTGAACGGCGTTATTGTTTCCGAAACCAAGAAATATCTCTGGGAGAATCGCTTGGACGAGAGAATGTAAGGAGAAGGAGTAGCGGCAGGATTTTTCGTCTGCGGAGGGATGCTTCTATATCATATACTGTTATATGGAGAAAGCATGAAGAGGGTTGCTGATTTTACAGTAGCCCTCTTCATTTTGCTAGTAAATAAGAGAAAGAATAATGTCTTGTTCAATGTCACCGAATTTTTTGCCGAACAGGCTAAAGCCGCCTGTATGTTGTGCATCGGATCTGTTGCCTATGCGAATGACAATGGGCTTTGATTTTGAAAAACTGAACATATCAATGGTGGTATTGGCTACCGGTTTAGAATTGATATAAGTTCCGTGTCTGGAAATTTCTAATTTTACCAATTCACCGTACTGGGTACATCCGCTTGGCCACCAAGCCGGATTTAGGCGTCCTCTCCTTTCGCCGTGATCACCCTTGGATAGCCAAGTTCCGCAGTCAAAACCGTCGATATCGACAGATATTTCGGACGGCCAATCTTCTTTGTAATTCGCTGCTTCTGAACAGGCTTCAAAGGTAAGGATTAAGCTGTCTAATTGTTTTGTGTTTAAAAATGGAAAGGGAAACAGGTATTCTACAAAACCTTTGGAAGACCACAGCATTTGTGCCTTGAAATGTTCGGGAAGAAAAAAACTGTCCGGTCTGTCCTGATGTCCTATATAATCTGATTCTGAAGCAAGTCCGCAAGTAGGGAAAACTTCACAGTTGCTGTATGCACCTACGGGCATGGAGATACTGTGTGCTTTATGTACATTCTCATCCTCTGTCATCAACTTAATATTGATAAAATCGTTTTTTCTACTGCATATTTTGGTGGATCCCCTGCTTCCTTTCTGAATATAAGAGTTTATTAAGCCTGCTTCCTCCAAAGACCTTACATATAAAGCAGCGCTGGATGTTGGAATATTTAGTTTCTGAGCAATTTCGATTACACTGTAGCTGTTGAAATATAATAATTTCAATATTTGTATCCTGGCAGGAGAAGACAGCGCCGAGCTTAATTTGCATATTTTTTCTTCATCATTTAAATCAATTTCTAAAATATCTGCCATATTTTGTTTCACCTCCTTTGATGATTATAACATAAAAGTTTGCCGAATACCAGTTTTATAAACATAAAATATGTTTATAAAACAAAAATAGTATTGTATTTTATATATTTTATAGATATATTGACTTTAAAAAATGAGAATGATAAAATTTTTTTGGAGATATAAATATAAATAATGGTTAAATGAAAGGAGAGCTAGTATGATGTTAAGGGTAAAAACGTATGGAATCATTGTAGCAGTGCTGTTTCTTGTAATGGCGTGTGCAAGCGGACAAGGTGAGAGCAAAATAGAGTCGGGGGCAGTAATTGAAAATACCGGCGGAGCTCAAGAACAGCAGAAGATAAGCTTTATGGGATGGGGTACCGATAAAGAAATAGAGGCATATCAAAAGATGATAGAGCAATTTCAAGAAGATTATCCTAATGTTTCGGTAGAGTATATTGTAGTAGCAGATAATGAGTTCGACACCAAGTTGCAGACAATGATAGGAGCACAAGAAGCACCGGATGTATTTTATTGCAGCATTGATAAAATGATGAAATATGCTGCTACCGGCAACTTATACAATTTAACGGAATATGTAAATAATAATAAAATATATAGCAAAGACAATGTATGGTCATGCTTAAATGACCTGTACAAATATGACGGCAATACACAAGGCAAAGGTGATGTGTATGCTTTTCCAAAGGATGTAAGTGTTTTTCCAATAGTTTATAATAAAGACCTGTTTGATGAGGCGGGCGTTGTTGCACCGACGGCAGAGAATCCTTGGGATTGGAACGATTATTTGGAAGTGGCAAAGTTATTGACCAAGGGTGAAGGAGAAGACAAAATATACGGTTCGGGAGCCTATTCTTTAGAATCTGCTGTATGGTCTAATGGAGGAGAATGGATAGAACAAGAAACCCTATCTAAAGTTACTGTCAGTGATCCGGCTTTTGTTGAAGCTTTTCAGTTTTGTGCCGATTTATCTCTGGTACATGGTGTGGCACCCGGCATAACGGAGAGCAGTGCTTTGAATGATTATGACAGATTTAAACAAGGAAAGGTAGCTATGATAGGTGCAGGTACATGGAGCATAGCGGATTTGTGGGAGAATTGCGCATTTGAGTGGGATGTTATGAATTGGCCTGTCAGTCC
>JBHADM010000143.1:0-4581 GCA_041855045.1 Bacillota bacterium
GTGAACGACAAAAATATAATAAAAACAACCGATAATGCGAGGAGTATTTTGAACCCGTTTTTCTTTTTGTGCTTCATCACAACAATCCAAATCCCCAAACAATGCACAGCTGTGCAAGCCCATAGCTCGCCATTATTATGACATCATTGTACGCATGCTTTTTCACAAACAAGTCGAGGGAAAGTATGCTGTCTGATATCAAAAATAGATTTGCGCCCAGTATCAATAGCCAGCCTGCAGGGGAAGCCATTTCTATGCCGAACACGACCGCGCATATGCAGAGCGATGCCAAAAGCCCTGCGTAGATGGACACTGCACCGCTTGCGTTTCCCAGTATGGGGCGCACTTTGTCTTTCAGATATACATTGATGCCGGTGCTGATGAACAGATAAATTGCGGCGACTATCAGCAGCGTCAGCATATTTGGCAAAGCCAGCATCAATCCTGTCATCATGTGTATGATGTAGAATATATGCGCCAGAGCAAAGCTGGCTATCCCTGCCAGTAAAAACGCAAACTTGGATTGCAGAAGAAAGATGTCGCCAGCCCAGGAAAAAGCCAAAGCCAATACCACAGCTAAGACCATATGCGGAAATGCCGTATAATAAAATAAAGCCAGACTTGGCATAAGCAAGACTTTGAAAAGCCCGGCAAGCCTTTTCTTTTGCAGTGCGTTGCTGACAATATTTCCCGCTAAAATAAATAGATATAGTGCTACGCTCAATAAAGCTCCTGTTTCCATATCATCACCTGTTTTCTTTAGGTTTATATAGTATTACTATAGCATAAAAAGAAGCATTCCTCAATATTTCTGTGAGGAATGCTACAAGTGTAAAAATATTTTATTCTTCGATAAATTCCGATGCGGCGATGCCGGTCATGGATCCGTCGGATACCGCGGTGGTCAGCTGACGAAGCGATTTTTCACGGCAGTCGCCTGCGACAAATAGCCACTTATGGTCTGTTTTGCAGTCTTCACCGGCAAGTATAAAGCCGTGCTCGTCCATCTTAAGGTACTCCGCAAACAATTTGGTTTGTGGAATGCGACCTATGGCAACAAATACAGCTTCAACAGGCAACTCGAATGTGCTGCCGTCCACTGTGCTTTGCAGCACAACGCCGGTCATTTTGTCTTCGCCCAAGGGCCGCTGTGCCGTGGCGTTGAGAATAAATTTAATATTTTCGCGGTTCTTGGCGCGGCTGACCAATATATCGCTTGCGCGGAATTCCTCACGGCGATGTATCAGGCTTACGGTGTTGCAGATATTGCTCAGATACAATGCTTCCTGCAATGCGGTATCGCCACCGCCAACGACTGCAACGTCCTTGTTTTTGTAGAAATTTCCGTCGCAAACGGCACAATAGCCTAGGCCTTTGCCTATCCATTGCTTCTCGTTTTCAAAACCGATGCGGCGAGGTTCGCAGCCAACAGCCAGTATGACAGCTTTGCTTTTGAACACATTGCCCATTTCCGTAGTTAATATGGCGTGCGTGCCGTCATGCTCCAGCTTGGCGATGTTTTCAAACTCTATCGAAGCGCCGTTGTGCATAGCCTGATTCATGAGGTTTTCGGAAAAGTCTGTGCCGCTGATTTCCATGATAGAAGGATAATTTTCTACCAGGGGGCTTTCGGATATTTGACCGCCTATGGCATGACCTTCAAAAACAACTACTTTTTTGTTGTTTCGACAGGCGTATACGGCAGCCGTAAAACCGGCGGCGCCGCCGCCGACAATTGCCAAATCGTAATAATTTTGTTCCATATGTTATGCCCTCTTGTTCATGTATGATTTGATGTGGGATGGGTTATCAATCACTTCTGCTGTATTATTTCCAAGTACAACCAGTGCTGGTACTTTGCGTATATCATATTCCCTTGTAAGGGACAGGTTTTCATGCGCGTTTATTTCCTCGTACGTCATGCCTGATTTCTGCAAAAAGGCTTTGATTACCTTGCAGTTGGGGCAAGTGTCAGTGGTAAACAGCAAGTGCTTTTGTACAACAGTATCTATATCAACATGTTCCGTGTGACTCAAACATTTTTTTGCAGGTATGCTTCGATCGCTGGGAAGGTACTCCGTTCTGTGTTTGTATTCCTGTGTTTTTCCCTCGTTCCAGTTCTGTACAGGGCGATAGTAACCCGTTATACGGCTGTATACCTCGCTTGTTTTGCCGCATTGCGGGCAGCTGAAGTGCTCTCCTTGGATATAGCCGTGGTCTACGCATACGCTGTATGTGGGGCTGATGGTATAGTAGGGAAGTTTATAGTTTTCAGCAATACTGCGCACGAGCTTTGCGGTGGACTTCCAGTCGGGCAGCTTTTCACCCAGGAAGGTGTGAAATACCGTGCCGGAGGTGTATAGTGTTTGCAGTTCATCCTGTATATCCAAAGCGGAGAATACATCGTCGGTATAGCTTACCGGAAGGTGCGAACTGTTGGTATAATAAGGGGTCTCTTCACCGCTGCCCGCGGTAATGATATCCGGGAAGCGTCTTCTATCGTGCTTGGCAAGACGATAGGAGGTACTTTCGGCTGGGGTGGCTTCCAAGTTGAACAGGCATCCATATTTTTCCTGGTAATCGCTTAAACGCTCCCTCATATGGTTGAGAACTTCTTTGCTGAAATCCAATGCCTTTGGTTGGTCTATGCTCTCCGCTATCCAATTTGCATTACGGCAGGCTTCGTTCATGCCAACAAGTCCGATAGTCGAAAAGTGATTATCAAATCCGCCTAAGTATCGTTTGGTGTAGGGGTAGAGTCCCTCGTCGAGCAGTTTGCTGATCACGGTGCGCTTAATATCCAGACTGCGCGCGGCAATATCCATCAGTTTGTTGAGTCGTTGGAAAAATTCTTCTTTGCTCTTGGATTGGTAAGCAATTTTGGGTATGTTCAGCGTTACCACACCGATGGATCCTGTGCTTTCGCCGCTGCCGAAGAAGCCTCCGGATTTCTTGCGGAGCTCTCTTAAATCCAGGCGCAGACGGCAGCACATACTGCGCACATCGCTGGGTTCCATGTCGCTGTTGATATAGTTGCTGAAATACGGTGTGCCGTACTTGGCAGTCATTTCAAACAAAAGTCGGTTGTTTTCGCTCTCGCTCCAATCAAAGTCGCGCGTAATGGAGTAGGTAGGGATGGGGTATTGGAATCCACGTCCGTTGGCATCGCCGTCTATCATGATCTCGATAAAGGCCTTGTTAACCATATCCATCTCTTGCTTGCAGTCACCGTAGGTGAAAGGCATTTCCTTGCCGCCGACAATGGCAGGCATTTGTTCCAAATCGGCAGGCACTGTCCAGTCTAATGTAATATTGCTGAACGGCGCCTGTGTGCCCCAGCGGCTCGGGGTGTTCACGCCATATACGAAGCTTTCAATACATTTTTTTACTTGGTCATAGTTCAGCTGGTCATATTTTACAAAAGGGGCAAGATAGGTATCAAAAGAGGAAAAAGCCTGCGCGCCTGCCCATTCGTTTTGCATAATGCCCAAAAAGTTAACCATCTGGTTGCATAGCGTAGCCAAATGCTTTGCAGGGGAGGATGTAATCTTGCCTGTAATGCCGCCCAAGCCCTCTTGTATTAACTGCTTAAGGCTCCATCCGGCGCAATATCCGGTAAGCATGCTCAAGTCATGCAGATGCAAGTCGGCATTTTTATGAGCGTTTGCGATTTCTTCATCATAGATTTCACTCAACCAATAGTTGGCGGTGATGGCGCCGGAATTGCTCAGTATCAATCCGCCTACCGAATAGGTGACGGTGCTGTTTTCCTTTACGCGCCAGTCGCTGAGGTTTACATAGCTGTTGACTAAATCCTTGTAATCCAACAGAGTGTTTTTGACATTGCGCAGCTTTTCATGCTGCTTGCGATAGAGGATATAGGCCTTGGCAACGTCGCCATAGCCGGCTTGTATCAGTACGTTTTCAACGGAATCCTGTATTTGCTCCACATGGATTTTATCTTCTTTAATTTTATCTTGAAAATCGGCGCTTACCCGCAGAGCCAACAACTCAATAATAGACTTGTTATGGTTTTTGTTTTGAGAGTCAAACGCTTTGGCGATGGCATTGGCAATTTTCTGTATATCGAACTCGGTGTTTTTGCCATCTCTTTTTATTACGCTAAACATGTTACTGCTCCTTTGAATTTTGTTATGAATTGATTATAACACATATATGTTGTGTATGTAAACTAAAAAAATACTATATATTGATATTTGTGTATATTTTGCATACTGTAATTTCTAAGCCTAACTACATCTGGTTTTTTGTTGTTTTCCCAGATCAATACACGGAAGAAAGGATGCGTTTGAAAGATGTTTTTTTCATATAAAAATCACTTTCGCAGGCAAATTATTTTATTCCCTAAATCTATGTTTTCAAAACTATGAACAAAACACGAAAAATCAATATACAGTATATTTATAAATGAAAACATACTATATATATGGTTTATACATAATTTCACACGGTGCATATGGTGTGCTTTACTTGGGGTGAAATACAATATATTTGTTTGGATTTCATAGGGATACACAAACTCTTATAATATGGAGGTTGATGCTGTAAAACTGGTACAAA
>JBHADM010000144.1:0-5137 GCA_041855045.1 Bacillota bacterium
CAAGCATGTTCCAAAGATTTTGTCATAAATTACAAGTATCATCAATCCCATAAGGGTTGGCATTGCTTCAAATTTACCAATAACAGTATCCATTCCCCAAGCTTTCTGAATATAAGAATTGCGCTGGAAACAGTCTAGAATTTGAGGTGCATAGATGCGAAGCTGATTGTCCAGATCGCCTCTTCCGCTTATCAGTCTATAAAGCACGGCAGTCATCGCTTTTTCAATTAACGCCATATTCTGAGATTCCATTGCATGTGCTGAATCAGAAAGATAGGGCTTTGAGATAGTGTTATGAACAGAATACAAATAATAAATACTTTGCCTTGTTTTATTAGGCATAATATATGCGGTTGCTGGCAAACATAACCCCATCCAGAACATAGCGTTTCGAGTCATAACAGGCGGATCAAAGCTGTGACCGTTTTGATAATTCATCAGATCAAGATAAGAAATCAAACCTAAATCTTGCGCTTCAATATCCTTTGTCAGCTTTCCATTCTTCTCCATATCAAAGATGTCACTTGCATCAGTATGAATTGGTTTCGGCTTTTTTTGTAAGTATTCCAATTAGTTCACCTCCTCGCTCGACCTTTTCTGCAAAGATTTCCAATCAAACTCAAAGATTTCTTTCCAGCCCACATGGACACATCCTAAAAAAAGATAGCCTTCATACAGAGAAACTTGCCAAGGCTCTATTTCAGTGAACACCAACTTATCATTTTCCAGCGAAATCCCATTTGCGCCAATCATAAACCGGTTGTATTTTTCCCATACTTCAACATCGGGAATTTCTCGCAGCATAAGAGGAATATACATCGACCACATGCTTTGCTCAAAGTCGGTAGAAGGTTCTTCTGAATCTCTTGTCGCTCTTAAAAAGCATTCCTGTCCATTCTTTATAGGCATTAAAAATTCACGTTTAATGCTTTCGGCCGCCTTTTCCGTTATGTCTTTATTAAAATAATGCAAACAGGCGGTGGCCCATGCATCTCCAACTAAAAGTGGCTCTACATAATCGTGCGTAGGGTGGTATCTAAAATAATTAATGCCTGTTTCTTTATCTGTCATCTTTTGTTCAATAAACTTTGCTGTAGGGTATGACAGCTCCTTGGCATAATCTGTGCCGTGCAATATATCATAAACTTTAAATCCTAAAATTCCGGTAGAATTACAGGGAGGAAAGTATTGGTCATCTTCGCACTCAATTCCATAAAATCCTCGTTCTTTATAGTTGTGACGAATTTCTTGCACCATAATATTGGTAAGCCGAATATGTTCTTCTTCAAATTCCACATTTCCAGACATCAACTGATAAAGTCCATACATCAAATTTAATAACCCTTTATACATCACGTTTTTTGTAGTCAAGGGGTCCTTGCTCCATCCAAGACGAACCCAGTTATCCTGTGCGCCCGCATCTCGCATTAATAGAACCGATTTTCGCATTATGTCGCAAGCATCCTTATAATAATCAGAATCGATGGCTGCAAGTGAAGCGACTCCGAACGAACCAAACGCCAAAGCAAACCGCCAAAAATATTGCATTTCGCGCTTCCATGGGTAGAGTTCATTGTCCCAACCCATAGAAATAGCTGCGTTAATCACTTCTTTGTGTGTTGTCCAAGCGGCTCTCGTCCATGAAGTTATTTTTTTGTTATGAAATTGGTGAAACATAGCATGACCTGAACAGAATAATGGAGTCGGCGTATCGCTATTCATCATTTTATCAAGCTTTGCTTTTTCTTTCGGTTGTTCTGCCCCTTCTTGATTCATTCCACAGCAACAACATTTTTCACTCATTTACCTATCCCACCTTGTCTTGTTTTAGCCATCAAACAAAGAAGATCCTGCGCTACGCTTGCCCCTGCCAGCGCTGTTATTTCGCTATGGTCATATGGTGGTGAAACACACACGATATCTGCGCCGATAAGTCTAATACCTTCGAGATTGCGAAGAACACGGCGCACCTCGCTGGATGTTGGGCCGCCTACAACCGGAGTTCCTGTACCAGGGGCAAAAGCCGGGTCGAGTGCGTCAATATCAAAGGTAATATAAACCGGCAAATCGCCCACAATTTCTTTCAGTTTCGCCGCAAGGACCTGTGGCCCCATTTCGATAGCGTCCGGTGCATAAAAAATTTGATATCCCGGAGCATTACCCAAATCGGTACGGATGTAAACCTGTGCCGAATGTCCGGCGTCAATACAGCCCTCTTCCCAAAGGTCGTACGCGAAATTCGCATGCGTATAGTTACCGTTGCTGGGAATAGAATCTTGGTGAGAATCAAAATGGAGCATCGCGAGTTTACCAAATTTTTCTTTTGCTGCACGTACCATTCCATAAGGAATGGTATGGTCACCACCTAAGGTAAGCAGAGATGTTCCCGAATCAAAAATGCGTTTTGCATGATTATATGTTTCGGACAGCATATCCAGTATTGCAGCATTTCCACAAGAAACACCAACGTCGCCATAATCAATGATATTGGGACACACTGTCTCCAGTGAAAAGTCCGGAGTGTTCCAAAAACTGTTAAATGCCAACACCAGATTTGATACACTTCGAATCGCTCTAGGCCCCATACGTGCGCCGCTCCGGTTTGTTACACCCACATCAAAAGGCACACCCATTACAGCAATGTCTACACCACATAGTTCTCTTGTATGCGGGTAATGTCCGAAAGTAGAGATTCCTGAATAGAATAAATATTTTTCTGTTTCATTGTTCATTACTATCACTCCCTAAAAATTCAGCAACAGTATGGATAATTTTGATAATTAAATTGCAATACTGCGCTGTAATCTGATATACTGAAATATACACTATACCATAATGGGAGAGTCAATAGAGGAGAGCGAAAATTGAAAAAATATTTGTCTATCGGTGATGTTGCCAAGCTTAAAGGCGTTAGTATAAAATCATTACGATATTACGACGATATTGGAGTATTGAAGCCTGCGTGGATAAATCCAAAAACAAAATATCGGTATTATACACCTAACCAACTGGCCATCTTGGATATTATTATCATATGTTTAGAGCTTGGAATACCTTTAAAAAGTTTTGCTAATTATAAAATGGTTGACGGCACAATTAGTTTGGAAGCTCTTCTTAAAGACGGTCAGGAACTTGCAAATCAGAAAACAAAAGCGATTTATGAAATGGTAAAGCGGCTGGCCGCCATTGTGTATCACGTGCAAGAACATGCGGAAATTCATGACAAAACAGGATTCTATAAACGGAATTTTCATGAACGAACTTTTTTATTAGCTTCATGGAATCGTGATCAGCATGATGATTTGAATTACCAGCAAATGGTCACTGAATTGCATACAAAAGCAAGAGCCAACAATATATTATCGTTGGCTCAATCGGGTATTATATTTTTATACCGGAATAACAATATAGCGTCATACGTTTTTATCCATGTGGAAACACAAAACTCGGAAAAGTGCGATGGATTAATAACAATACCATCCGGCTCATTTGATTGTATGCTTTTTCAAGAAGAACAAGTGAACAAGGCGTATGAATATGCCTTGGAAAATAAACGCCCTATCCCAACCGCAGTTATTCTTTCTGAAGTTTTTGATGTTCATCAATCTGTCGATAGTTATATTATTGAAATGCAGATTGTTGATTTTTGACCCACCCACAGCTTGGGTTAGATGTACTGCGCCGCGAAAACGTTAGTGGGTAGATCTGTTATCATAAGCATAGAAAGGATGATAGAAGATGCCCAGTAATAACAGCAAATATAGTGAAGAAATGCGAGAGCAGACAGCGCGACACGTTATAGAAAGTGGGAAATCGGCAACAAGGGTGGCAGAGGAGCTAGGGATCGACACGAATACAGTCTGCCGTTGGGTGCGAGACTATCGGCGCCGGAACAATCTGCCAAGCTAATCTGAAAGCCAGTCAGTGTCCCGGAGCAAGCGAGCCGGAGACCATGACCTGGCAGTAAAACTGAAAGAGGCGGAACGTAAGCTAAAGCAGCAGGAGAAGCTGCTGGCAGATGAGCGAGAAAAGGTAGAAATCTTAAAAAAATCCCTGCACATCTTTATGCAAGCTCCCGAATGAAGTATGAAGCAATACGCATACAGGGTCTCAATCATTCCGTGAGGAGGATGTGCAAAGTGTTGGGGCTAAAGGAATCTGGATATTATCAATGGATAAGACGCTTAAAAAGGCGCCAGGAAAAAGAGGTGGAAAAACGCAGGTTAGCCGAGCAGGTAGGTGGGATATTTCGGGAGAACCACTGCGTGTATGGTTACCGGAAAATGCAGCGGGCGATGGCGGCGGAAGGCGTGGAGATGAGCATCTATCGCGTACGGAAAGTGATGCAGGAAAATGGATATTATCCAGCAGTTTTGAAAAAATATAGGCCAGGTCGGAACGGCGCAAGGGATGGCCGATATTTTGAAAACATTCTGAGACAGAACTTCCGGATCCCGCTGCCAAACATGGTATGGAGTGGCGATATTACGTACATAAAGACGAAGCTGGGCTTCGTTTATTTGGCGACGGTAATTGACCTGTACAATCGAGAAATCATTGGATATAGTATAAGCAAACAGATGGATAGTGACCTGACTTGTTCTGCGTTGGGGAATGCCATTATGCGGACCGGGAATAAAAGCCAAGGTGTTGTATTCCATAGTGATCGAGGCTGCCAGTACAGCAGCAGAGCGTATCAGCAAATGCTGAGGCAGCATGGTATCAAGGGGAGTATGAGCTGTCCGGCTTGTCCCTATGACAACGCCTGCGCAGAGAGCTTTTTTAGCAGTGCTAAGCGGGAGTGTATTTTACGCAAGGGATATGCTAGTATAGAGGAAGTGAGGCAAGATATGTTTGCCTATATAGAGCTTTTTTATAACCGGAAGCGTATGCATGCAAGTCTTGGATATCTTAGTCCTGTGCAATACAGGCTCAAGCATGCAATCGCGTAAGCACTGCAGTGCAACTACTTTTAGGCAGTAACAAGATCCCAAAAGAGACCGTTTCAAGTTTTGTGTAAACTATAAAAACTGATATAAGATTTATTAATAGTTACGAATGGGCAGAGCCGATTTTGGTTTCTGCCCGTATCTGCATTATACAGATGTTTTTAGGTATGTCAATATGACCTGCCTAA
>JBHADM010000145.1:0-7039 GCA_041855045.1 Bacillota bacterium
AACGGTTCCAGCTCCATGGCCAGCGTATGCGGCAGCACGTTATCCCTGATGGATGCGGGCGTACCTATTCATGCGCCGGTAGCCGGCTGCGCAATGGGCCTGATCCAAAGCAAGGAAACCGGTAAGGTAGTCGTACTGACAGACATACAGGGTCTGGAGGACTTCCTTGGCGACATGGACTTCAAGGTTGCCGGCACAACCAAGGGCATCACTGCCATCCAGATGGATATCAAGATCAAGGGTATCAACAAGGAAATCCTGACACAGGCTTTGAGTCAGGCATTAGACGGCAGACTGCACATACTGAACATTATGATGCAAACTCTAAACGCCCCAAGAAAAGCGCTCAGCAAGTTTGCTCCCAAGATTATCCGCTTCACCATCAATCCGGAAAAGATTCGTGAGGTCATTGGACCGGGCGGCAAGATGATCAATAAGATTATCGAAGAAACCGGCGTAAAGATTGACATTGAAGACGACGGCAGAGTATATATCGCCACGCCGGATGCCGAAGCCGCCGATAAGGCAAAAAGCATTATTATGGGCATCGCAAAGGATGTAGAAGTGGGCGATGAATACCTTGGTAAAGTGGTTCGCATGATGAACTTCGGCGTATTTGTAGAGCTGCTGCCCGGCAAGGACGGTATGATACACATCAGCAAGCTGGCTGACTATCGTGTAGAAAAGGTAGAAGATGTGGTAAAAGAGGGCGATTTCCTTCCTGTAAAAGTTACCGAAATCGACGCACAAGGTCGTGTAAACCTTATCCGCACCGATGTAGACTACACCGCACGCAAGCCTGAAACCGGCAAAAAAGAACATAAAGAGCGTCGCCGCCCACCGCGCAGAAATGCAGAAGACGGCGGACAGAACGAATAATATAATAAATAAGGAACGAACCCTCGTTCTTTATTTATTATCAGATCAAAAAAGATGGACACTGATTGCAGTTTGCTGTGAGCATGTCCATCCAAGGAGAGCTATGTTAGAGTATACACTACCAAACGGAATTCGACTTGTGGCTGAAAAACTACCCCATTTACATTCTCTATGCATGGGCGTATGGATCAATGTCGGTTCAGGCAATGAGTTGCCTTCAGAAAACGGCTTGAGCCATTTTATTGAACATCTGGTATTTAAAGGAACAGAAAACCGCAGCGCAAGGGATATCGCCGAAGAAATGGACGAAATCGGTGCACAGCTGAACGCTTTTACCGGAAAAAACTGTACCTGCTACTATGTTCGTACTTTAGACAAAGATATGCACAAAGGTTTGGATATACTCTGCGATATGGTATACAGACCCAGTTTTCGCAGCGAGGATATAGATACAGAACGAGGTGTCGTATTGGAAGAAATCTCCATGAGCAATGACAATATGGAAGATATCGTATACAATCTTTCGGCCGTTGCCATGCATGATGGATCGCTAAGTATGCCAATATTGGGCACATACGAGTTAATCAGCAAATACAGCAGAGAAAATATCGTCGCATACTGGAAAGGTCATTACAGCCCCAATAACATCGTTGTATCGGTGGTGGGTAATTTTTCGGAAGAGAAGCTAATTCGGAAAGTTGAAGATCTTTTTGGAAAATGTCCTAATGAAGACACCACAAGACCCCTGCTTGAAAACAGATTAAACCTGCGCAATTTAGCAATGGATAAGGACATAGAGCAGAGTAACATTATACTGGGTTATCCCGGGTTTGAGCTTGGAAATCCCTACGACTATACGCAGAACATTGTCAGTAATATTTTGGGCGGCGGCATGAGCGCACGCATTGTACAGAAAATACGTGAAGAATTGGGCATGGCATACAGCGTGTACTCCTATGTGAATGCCAATAAAGAAGTCGGTACATTAAACATCTATGCCGGAACCAATCCCAAAACTTCTAAACTGGTGATTGAAGAGCTGCGTAAAGAAGTGGAAAAAATGCACACACAAGGCATCAATGAAAAAGAATTCTTAGCCAGTAAAGCGCAACTTCTTGCCAGCATTGAATTTGGATTGGAAAGTACCAGCTCACGCATGAGCCGATTGGGACGCGGTATGCTGTTTCACAATAAGGTGCGAAGCATAGAGGAAATTCTGGAATGTATCGATCGCGTTAGTATGCAGGACATAGACCATGTGATACAACATTGCTTTGCCGGCGAACCCTCTATCAGCATATTGGCGCCTAACGCCAAAGAGGTATTGACAGAGATAGAGGCGAAGCGCGCTTCCAAAACATTACATTGATAATAAAAAAGGCTGAAACAGCCTTTTTTATTTTAGAAAGCGGCGATTAGATTGGTAGAAAATCCATTACTTTAATATCTAAATCCGACGCTAACTTTTTTGCTTTCTCTACACCTTGCCCGGACATATGCTCCGGAATATGGGCATCGGTGTTGATAAGATACTGCAGTCGATAATCTTTGGATAACAGGAAGGCAGTACGGCTTGGATAGCCCCTATCATCCCTTGCACCATTGGCGTTGATTTCGACGGGGATGTGCAGGCTTTCGCAACAGGAGAAAATTTGCCGCAGCACGCGCTCACAGACATCATCCCAAACATGGGCGTATCCAAGCAAACACAAATCCGGATGCGCCAAAAAACGGAAATATCCGCTGTTTAATCCCTTGCAAACCTCATCGGCATAGAGCAGCATATCCTTGGCCGTTTTTGTTTTAAAGTTGTCTACTTCTCGATTTGGACCGCTGCGGTGTTGTCCTAAAAAGAAAAACTCATATCCCAAATCATTTTTGAGCATACGGTATTCTTCTAAACATTCGGGATAGTATTCGCATTCAAAGCCTTTACGCACGCTGATTTTGCCTTTGTAGACTTCTATCGCCCGATTGAGAGCACTGTCATAAGCCTCAAGCTCCTCCCACTGCAATCTGCATTTATCTAAATTGTCCTTATGCGGCACATGCTCCGTAATGGCAATCTCTTCCATGCCCAGCAACAAAGCAGCCTCTATAAAGTCCTCAATTTCACCTTTTCCATGCTTACACCAACGGGTATGAGTGTGGTAATTTGCACGCATATCTAAAAATCATCTCCATTTTAATGTTTTCTAATAATATTGCAAAACTACCGCCTACTGAGCGGTAGCTAAATCAAGTCAATTATAAAAAATAATTAATTACACATGATTGATGCCAGAGGATTTATTGATTGGATGAACAAAAATAATCCCTTTTCCATCCAATTCAATATCCAGCTTATTTTTAATAGACTCCATGATGGCGTCCATCTTCTCAGCGGACACTATCGTCAGTACGATATCCTTTTCCGGCTCTATTTCGATGGAGAACACTTTGGTTGTTTGATGCGCACCTGCGCCTCTGCCTTCGAATATAGTTCCGCCGTTTGCACCGGCCTTACTGGCGGCTTCCACAACGAGATGGCCTTTGCCCGCATCTACTACGGTATAAATTGCTTGTAACAAGTGTTCTTCCCCCTCTATGCTATTCACATAATTTGGATTTCCCTTATGATGGACCTGCAGCAGCGGCTCGATATAGGATATACCGGTATGATGACTTTTGAGTTTCAGTTTCTCTTCTAAAACATTCATCACCTGCTCTGCCTTGCTTTGTGTGCTAAACATCCACACAATTTCTTTACGGCTTTCGTTTAGACCAAGGACTTCCATCATGGTATTGTGATAGGTTCCCCTGCCTAAGAGAATAACCCCGCCTTTGATACCGTTATCACAAGCGATTTGCACCACACGCGAGCCCTGTCCAAAATTGACGATAACGCAAAGCCTGCAAATTTTTAATTGTTCTGTATGATTCATTATCCTTGCTCCTTTGACACATCGTCGGTAATGGAAAGCAAATCGTCGTTTTCTGCTGTTTCATCCAGGTTTTCAGTGACTTTTGATGATTTCTTCTTTTGGTACTTAAAGAGTATTCCCAAAACTTGCAATGCAATCAATGGAGTCATCGCCACCATGGCAATGACGCCAAAGCCATCCGCCAACACATCGGCATTGGGATGCAAGTGGGCTGCTCCTTGCACAAAGGCAAGCACAAAAGTTGCCGTCATGGGACCGGATGCCACACCGCCACTGTCGAATGCAATGCCCACAAATAAATTGGGCGCAAAAAAACTCATGATAATCGCAAGCGCAAAACCCGGCAATGCCAAATGCCAAAACTGCAGTCCGGGAACAATGACACGAAGCATGGCCAAAATGATGGCAAAGCCCACGCCGATAGCCAAAGTGATCAGCACCAACTTTGCCTTCACATAAGCACTGGTTACCTCCTCAATCTGATGGGTGAGAATATGTACCGCCGGTTCTGCCAAAATGGTCACGACACCAAGTATAAAGGATATGACGATCAAAAGCAAAGCGTTGTTTTGAGAAGCCAGTTTTGCACCTATATCCAAACCGACCTCCATAAAGCCCTGATTTACACCCAGCAAGAAGAATGTAAGCCCGAATACGGAAAGCAGTACGCCCACACAAACCCGGAAGAAGGTAATTTTGTCCAATTTAAAATTGATATGGTTTCCGGCTAAAAAAATGAGAAGTATGGGGAAAAATATAATCAGCACTTCACAGAACTGCAGTAAAATATTTTGCAGAAAGGGTGACAGAATTCCCTCTATACTTGCTGGCTCAAACGCGCCATAGATCCCTCCTGCGCGCTTGATAACACCCATTACCAGCACCGCCAATATAGCACCGATAGAGCTGATTCCCACCAAGCCGAAACTGTCGTTCCCTGCGGACTCAGAGTTTTTTTCCAAACGGCTGGTACCGCCAGCAATCGCCAAAATAAAGGGGACAGCAAGCGCACCTGTTGTGGCGCCGGACGCATCAAAGGAAATGGCAAGAAAATCTATATTGCTAAAAAAGGATAGAAGCAATACCAATCCGTAGAAAGCCAGCAACAATAAGCGCAGCTTAATGGCGTATACAATGCGGATGATACCGATGCTGAGCATGACACCCGTACCAACAGATACGAATATAACAATGGAGAAGCTGCCAATATTGCCGCCGGTAACATCCTGCACCTGGTTTGCCAATATCAGCAAAGACGGTTCTGCCACGGTGATGATGATGCCAATGATAAGACCGACTGTGATAACGATCCACAGCTTGTTGCTTCTGGCCATGCCGCGGCCAAGAAGATTGCCGATGGGCGTAATTCCGGTATCCACACCCATAATAAATATGGTCAGCCCCACAATAATCAAGACAGAACCAATAATAAAACGCCAGAGAATGTCATTTTCTAGAGGCGTAAAAGTAAAATGCATAATAAGTACTATAATCACAATAGGAAGTACTGAAAAAACGGTTTCTTTAAATTTTGTCAATAATATCTTCAATATCTGTCCCTCCCCATTGCTGTTAGTATAATGATACTATACTTTGTTACTTTATGCAAGGCGAATACAACGAAAAGCCCAAACTTCCTCATTTTTTTGAACATGAATAAATGAAAAGCCGACACGAAAGCCGGCTTTTATACTTATTATTTTTTTTATTATCTTCTCCATACAAGATAGACAAAAACCTCGCTGTTTTCCAGTGCTTCCCCGGATATGGTGTTTTCACCTTTGAAGTTTAGTACCTCGCCGGGATGCAGACTGTATTCTTCCTCGCCATTGATGCGTATGAGCATATTCCCTTTTACGGTTGTAAAGAACACCTCTCGGCCGGGGTGGCTGTGGGCTTTGATTTGCTGTCCTTTTTCCAGCTGCATATGATTGAGCATCAGCTCATCGGTAGTTATTTTACCCAATTCTTTTATTACAGTAGCGTTCATAGAAACCTCCTAAACGAATCCAGATTGTTTACAATTAAAGTATACTCCTTATTTTTATAAAATATGTTGTAGATACAACACATATTTATTATCTACACTTTTGCTCTTCTTTCTTTCGTTTTGTGCGGCTTGCATGATGGATAATCCATGTACATTCCCTGCTTGGTTCTTCTTTCTGCCATCTGCGGAGAATAACTTCCATTTTGTCGGGATATTCTTTGTACAAATCGTTGAGATTATTTGCCACGCTCTTTTGTATCGTTTTATCAGGATCGTTGCGTAAGTTGCTTAATATCAGCTCATACACATCAAAATAATCCATTGCCACGTACAATTTCTTTGCCCAGGGCAGGCGTATACGCAGGCATTCGCTGGATAAACGACGGACGCGCTTATTTTTATCGGTACTCCAGGACAAAAGCAAATGCATGCTTTTTTCGGGATGTTTCGCGATAATGGGCCGCATACAGAATTCACCGGTAAAGCGTTTGGTGAGCTCATAACTAAACGCTGTGCTTGTTTCAAAATAATCTGCGCCAAACAGCTCCACATATTTGCCTATTGGCCATAACCAGTAGCCTTCGGTAAACATGCCTAAACTTCCTTCCAGCTCCTCTCCCAAAATTTGAGTGAATATATCTATGGTGCCGGTATAGTCCTCCGGCATACAATCTTTGAGCGCATGGGCAAGCAGCGTTTGTCTGTCACTGAACTCCAGGTTTTCCAGTGTATTGGAGAGTTTTCCCAAAAAACATTTTACATCAAACGTCGGATATACTGCCTTAATTTTTCCTGCCAAATCCTTAGCGTAGGGTAAATCATAATAGTCTTTTACTTTCATTGCTGTTTTCGGAAGCCTTTCAATAAATTGGAAATGCAGTCGTGTAAGTTGATTTCGTCTATATTGTTCGTATTGGCAATGTACAGTGCAAGCTCATTCAAAGCGCCGGAAATCATAGAGGCCAGACAATGGATATCCAAGGGAAGGAGGAGTTTTTGTTCCATGCATAGAGTAAGCTGGTAAAGCAGAGAGTTTTCCGCATAAGCACTGTCATTTTTCTTCCACTCCTGCCAATCCAGCATGCTTGGCGCATCTATCAATACAATACGCTTGTTTTCGACTTTGGTGGCGCACTCTACAAAGGCAATACAGCCAAACAGGAGCTGTTGCCATATGTCCTGTACGCTGTCAGCCTTTTGCTCCACATACTCCCCTATTTCCTTCTGCACCTGTGCCAACACATGG
>JBHADM010000146.1:0-17016 GCA_041855045.1 Bacillota bacterium
CATGCCCATGGTGGCAATCAGCGTGGGTACGATGTCGCACAACGCTCCGCCTTCGCGCAGTGTGTAGTTTTTATCATAGTTTACCAATATAAACGGCACCTTGTTTGTGGTGTGTGCTGTGAAAGGCTCTTGTGTTTGCGGATCAATAAGCTGCTCGGCATTGCCGTGGTCGGCGCATATAAACAGTACGGCATTCTTTTGACGCACGGCTTCTACCACCTTGCCGACGCATTCGTCAACAGCTTCTATCGCTTTCACTACAGCGGGGATGACACCGGTGTGACCTACCATGTCGGGGTTGGCAAAGTTGCAAATCACCACATCGTATTTGTCGCTTGTGATGCAGTTTACCAGATTCTCGCATACGCCGTAAATGCTCATCTCCGGCTGCAGATCATAGGTGCTCACCTTCGGGCTGGGTACAAGCACCCTGTCCTCACCCTTGTTGGGTACTTCCACGCCGCCGTTGAAGAAGAAGGTCACGTGTGCATACTTTTCGGTTTCGGCAAGTCTTGCCTGTGTCATGCCGTTTTCTGCAATCCATTCGCCAAATGTATGAGTCACTTCCTGTTTGTCGAAAGCGACGAGCTTGTTTGGAATCTTCGGGTCATAGTCGCTAAAGCATACATAGCACAAATCCAGTCTTTTGCCGCGTTCAAAGCCTTTAAAATCATCGTCGCAGAATGCACGGGTGATTTCGCGTGCGCGGTCGGGACGGAAGTTGATGAATATGCAGCTGTCGCCGTCCTGTATCTTTGCAATCGGCTTTCCGTTTTCCGCTACGGCAAAGGGATACACGAACTCATCGGTCTTGTCGGCGTCGTAGCTGGCCTGTATGCCGCCGGTTGCGCTGTTTTGGAAAGGTGCGCAGGGAGCGGTCATATTGTCATAGGCAATCTTTACCCTATCCCAGTTGTTATCTCTGTCCATGGCGTAGTATCTGCCGGATACACTGGCCACTTTGCCAATCTGCAGCTCCTGCATTTTCGCTTCCAAATCGGCCACAAATCCTTTGCCGCTGGTAGGCGGCGTATCTCTGCCGTCGAGGAAACAGTGTACATAGACCTTGTGAAGACCATTGCGTTTTGCCAGCTCCAGCACACCGTAGAGATGTTCGTTGTGGCTGTGCACGCCGCCATCGCTGATAAGTCCGAAAATGTGCAGGGAGGAACCCTTTGCTTTACAGTTGTCAACGGCTTGCAGACAGGCCTTGTTGCTAAAGAATGTGCCGTCCTCCATGTCCTTTGTGATGCGTGTCAATTCCTGGTATACCACGCGGCCGGCACCCATATTCAGATGGCCTACTTCGGAGTTGCCCATTTGCCCTTTGGGCAGGCCGACATACATTTCACTGGCGTTGCCCCAGGTAGAGGCTTCTTCTTGCATCAATTTATCCATGTTGGGGGTGTTTGCCATTTTAATGGCATTGCCCATCGTTTCGCTGCTCAATCCATAACCGTCTAAAATCAATAATACTGTGGTATGTTTTTTCATTTTTGTATCCTTTTGTATATTGTCCAAATTGTATATTTCAAACAGTTTCATTCTATCACAGTTAGTCCCGTTTTACAACCGAAATATATTTCTTTATGCTATTATATAAAGGCTTTTCAAGCCATTGTAATACAATTGCATGCAAACTATGCTATAATGAGATATCAAAATGATTCGAGGTGTGCGATGGTAGAACTACTTGCGCCGGCAGGCAATATGCAGTCTTTTCTTGCAGCGTTGAAGTCCGGAGCCGACGCCATGTATTTGGGTTTGCAAAACTTTGGCGCCAGAGCCTCCGCCGGCAATTTCAGCCTGGATGAGCTCAAGGAAGTACGCCGTTTAAGCGCCTTGCACGGCAAGAAGATATATGTCACCATGAATACGCTTGTAAAGCAAAAAGAGATTTCAGAGCTTTGCGAGCTGATACGCAGATTGGGGGACTGTGCGCCGGATGCTGTAATTGTACAGGATATCGGCGTGGCAAGGTGCATACGCCAGATATTGCCCGATATGGAGATACACGCAAGCACGCAGATGGGCATACACAGTGCCGGCGGCGCAAAGTTTTTGCGGGAGCAGGGATTCAGTCGGGTGGTCCTGGCGCGCGAATGCTCTTTGGATACCATACGCGAAGTGGCAGCCACCGGCATAGAGGTTGAGGTATTTGTACACGGCGCGCTCTGTGTAGCGATGAGCGGTCAGTGCCTGCTCAGTTCCTTTCACGGCGGCCGCTCCGGCAATCGCGGGCGCTGCGCCCAGCCTTGCCGTCAAAAGCTGCATTTTGCCAAGGAAAAGGGCGCGTGGCTATCCACCAGAGATATCATGCTATACGACCAAATTCCTACGCTCATAGAGGCAGGCGTACATAGTTTTAAAATAGAGGGCAGGCTGAAAAGCCCAAGCTATGTGGCGCATGTATGCGCACAGTACCGCAAGGGGATAGATTCCTACGCCAAACAGGCCTTTCAAAAGCTTAGCAAGGAAGACTACATTGCCATGCTGCAAAGCTTTAACCGTGGAGATTTTTCGCAGGGCTATGCCGGCGCAAGCGAGGATGCGGGTATCATTAACGCCGCCCGCAGCAACCATCAGGGGGTGCGCATCGGCACGTTGCAGAGCATTGCGAAGACTTTGCTGCATATACGACTGGATGTCGACCTGCACAACGGAGATATGCTCCGTGTTGTGGACGGCTCGCAGGAGAAGGATTTTGAATTGATCTACTCCGGACCAAATAAAGCAAAAGGGGAGATTGCAAGCACATTCTACCGCGGTAACGCCGCGTTAAAGCCGGGATTGGAAGTTTGGCGGCTCATATCCGAAGCGCAGGCAGAGAACGAGCGCAATCTTCCGAATAAACGCAAGGAGGTGGATGTGGAGATTCGCCTTCTGCAAGGCCAGTCTGCACAGGTGTGTTTACACAGCATCGATTTTTCCCACAGCATCCGAGGTGAAGTATGCGAAGCCGCGAGCAAAGCCCCGCTCAGCGCGGACCGCATAGAGGAAGCTTTTCGTAAAACTGCAGAGCAGGCACTGTTGGTAAAAAAAGTACAGGTGGAAACCGACGGCGTATTCATGCCTATATCCAAGCTCAATGCGTTGCGTCGTAATGCAATGGATGCATTTGTAGAGGCCTATTTTGCAAAGACCATACGGCAGCAAACGCCGCAAGAGTTAAAGCACAATGATGTGGCCTACCGAAATACCGATAAGCACATTGTCGTCAGTCCCGATCCTGCGTTGCATGCACACTTGGCAGAGGATGAAATCTTTGTTTATGCGCCCATTGACAACCGTAAGGAAAGCCTGACGGAGAATATCGCCAAGCTGCAGCCCGAAGCCTATGTATTGCTGAACACATCCATTAGTGACAGTACGGCGCAGCATATCATTACACTATGCAGAGAGCAGGGCTTGCGCGGTGTCGTGCTGGATAATATTGCACAGTTGGGGCTGGATTGGCAGGGTTTATGCATTGCTTTCGGCAGTCATATCCCCATCATGAACCGTATGGCACTGGCGGTACTGGCAGCCTATGAGCCGGAATTTATCATGGCTTTTCCGGAACTCAGTGCGCAAGAAATGCAGGATTTACAAAGCAAGCTTAGCTTTTTGTATTACGGTAGGGAACGGATGATGATACTCAATCATTGTCCGGCGCGCACGGCATTGGGTTTGCAAAAAAATAAGGAGCAGTGCCGCATGTGCCACGAGGGTAATCCAAAGGCTCTGCTGGGTAAGGAATTTATTGATCGTAAGGAGATGGCCTTTCCACTGCTTCCGATATTCACAGACCATACCTGTATTGTGGAAATGTACAATGCCGTGCCTACAAATCTGTCATTATTGCCGCAGCTGCGTATGCAATCCATCATAACTTGGTTTACAACAGAGCCGCTTACGGAACAGATTGTCTTATTGGATGCGCTGCGTCGGGGCAAAACCCTCGAAGGCGGCACACTGGGGCATTATCAGGATCCAGTTGTTTAGATTTATATATGCTGAAAAGGAGTTTAATCAGAATGAAAGAATCGCCAACGCACAGAAGTACATCCGATTAATGCAGCAAATGGATTACCTGCTCTGCAGGAGGTCTGCATTGAGAATCTGCTCGAGAAAATGAACGGGTAGGCCGCTTGGCAGACGCTCTCCAATGTGTTGCATGTAAAGGGTATTTTATGAAGTTTTTCGACGCACAGGCCGCCGCAGTTGAAATTGATAAAATCCATCCATTGATTGTGGTACAGAAAGCGAGAGCGTTATGAAAATAAGATTGACCTATGATTTCCATCATAAGCCGGATAAAATCAGTTTGGAATGGCAATATATACCACTCAAAAACAGCGTTATATCAAAAAAAGGACAGGCATTGTCCTTTTTTGATGCTGCTAATGATTATCTGATCTTAACCGCCTTGTACAGCGCATTGTTGATGTCCGTCATGCTCTCGCCGGGGCGGATTTTTCGTCCTATGACAAGCAGCCTTGTGGTTTCGCTGTTCAGCGTGCAGGTTGCCAGGGTAATCAGGCTGTCCTTTTCGTCGACCTCTATCGGTACCTTGATGACGGAGCGACCCTTGACATCGGATATGAAGTTGCGTGCGTCTTGATCCGAACGGAACTTTTGGAACGCAATAAAGGGGAAATAGTTTGGTGAGTCGTAGTCTGTTTCTATTTCAAATACCGAAAAAATCACATACTGTGCATCCTGGTACAGACTGTCAAAGCTTACGATGGGGTTTTCCAGGTAAAATTTGGTTCCGGTGTCGCTCTTGTAACGTATGAGCTTTCCGAACATGCTGCCATTGCGCATATTGTGTCCGTGAAACACTAAATTTTCCGGCACGGTGCGTATATCTGCTTCGGCATCCAGAAAAATAGAACCGGCAGGATTTTCTTCCATTTTGTAGTTGTGTGTCAGATAAAATTCGTTGTCGCGCTTTACCACAGGCTGGCTCAAAAAATCGCCTATTTTGATCCAACCGACAATATCCTCGTTAATATCCAGCAGGCTGTGAAATTTTTCACGTATTCTGCCCAACTGATTGTCCGGATAGACTCGATTAAAACTGCGCAGCGGCGGCTCAGTCGGTACCGGCGTTGTATCCGGATCCTGCACAGCCAAAGCCAACACTGCAGTGGGCTCGGGTGTGGCGCTGGGGACTGCGGCAGCCACTTCTGTGGCAAGCGGCGCATCGGTTTGTAAATTTTCGGACTCGTTTTGATTTGCCGCTGTGTATAGTGCCTCCGCCTCTTTGAGAGCCTGCTGTTGTTTGGTGGCTTGGAGGACATAGTTGCTAAGGGTTATTGCGGATACCAAAAATACAAGCGCGCATACGAGCAATACGATACGCTGCGTGACGCTGTATTCCATGAACTTTTTTTGTAACTTGGAAAACAATCCCGGCTTGCCATTGTCTTGTTTCCTTGTGCCCGACGGAGCTTTTGTCGGTGATATCGGGGGTAAATAAGCGGGTCTTTGTGGCGGCGCCGGGCTTCTGTTTATAGGCGTATTCGGTGTATTGTTTGTATGAAAAGGCGGGCGTGGAACTTGCCTGTAATAGCTGTTGCTGCGGCCCTGCCCTGCGCTGTTCTGATTGTTTTGCGGCGGGTTCGCCGCATTGCCGCTGCCTTGCCGAAAGTTTTGTTTGTTCATACCCTGCATACGCGAAGGATTGGCTGTGTTTGCAGATGGCGGAAATCCCTTTGCTTGTCTTGTATGTTGTGAAGTAGCCGCATCTTGTTGTCTGTGTTGCGGATGCGGTGTGCCTCTTTGTCCTGTCATTCTATTCTCCCAAACATTCCTGTATGATGTCGGACGTATCATAGCGTCCGTTTTGTTTGCCGCATAAGAATTTTGCGGCCTGCAGTGCGCCGATGGCAAACACCTTTCGGTCGCGTGCGCGGTGTATCAGGTTGAGTTCGTCATAGGCGCCGAAAAACGCAACTTCATGTTCGCCCGGCACACCGCCTCCGCGTATGGCGTGTATGCCGATTTCATCGGATTGGCGCAGCGCCTCTTTGCCTTGGCGACCGAATACAGCATGGCTTTGTCCCTTTTTTACGCTATTGTACAGCAAAAGAGCGGTGCCGCTGGGGGCGTCCTTTTTTTGATTGTGATGTTTTTCGATGATTTCAATGTCGTATAATCCACTAAGTATTTTGCTTGCTTTTTCCGCCAACATCCGCAGCACTTGTATGCCAAGGCTCATGTTTGCGCTTTGCAGCACGGCAATTTCTTGTGACAGCTCATCGATATATGCCAGCTCCTCTGTGCCCATGCCCGTTGCGCCGAATAATACAGGAATTTTTTTGCTTTTGGCATACTCACCTACGCTTTTTACCATGGAGTGGTGCGAAAAGTCGATGATGCAATCGGCATGTTCCTGTATCCGTTGGATGTCAGTATAAACGGGGTAATCAGTTTGTCTGAGATGCTGGGTATCTACGCCTGCGGCAATTTCTATGCCGAAGGATTCGGCGTTTTCTTCTATGGCTTGACCCATGCGGCCGCTGCAGCCTATGATAATAATTTTCATAATACCTGTTCCAGCACTTTCTGGAGGGCTTCCTTTTCACTCTTATTGAGCGGTATCAGCGGAAGCCGCACTTCTTCCTCACAAAGCCCTGCCATCTGCATGGCAGCTTTGATAGGGCTGGGGCTGGTTTGTTTAAATATCATATTGATAAAGGGCAGCAAGTGCAGCTGTAAATCGCGTGCTGCCTGCATGTCGCCGTTTTGGAAAAAGGCGATCAGCTCCGCAATTTTCAGCGGTATCAAGTTGCTTGCCACCGAGATAACACCCTTTGCGCCAAGTGCCAGCAGAGGCAGTATCAGCTCGTCCATGCCGCTGTATACGCTCAAATTATCGCCTACCAGCCGGAACATTTCGCTGGCCTGCGCCAAATCAGAGCAGGCTTCCTTGTGGCCGATGATGTTCTCATGTTCGCTGAGCTTTGCCACGGTTTCCGGCAGCATGTTGAGGCCGGTTCTGCCCGGTACATTATAGAGTATTACCGGCAAATCGCCCTCGTCGGCAATGGCGGTGTAGTGTGCCACCAGCCCTGCCTGTGTGGTCTTATTGTAGTATGGCGTCACGCATAATTGCGCATCCACACCCAACGCACGGTATTTCTTGGCTTTTTTGATAACCTCTGCGGTATGGTTGCCGCCGGTACCGGCGATGACGGGGATAAAGCCGTTGATCTGCTCCACTGCAAAAGCCACCACGGACTCCTGCTCCTCGGCAGACATGGTGGAAGGCTCGCCGGTGGTGCCGCATATCACCAATGCACTGGTGGCGTTATCCAGCTGATGCTCAATGATTTTGGACAGGGCGTCAAAATCAACCTTTCCATTTTTAAAGGGGGTGATCAGCGCGGTGGCGCTGCCTGTAAAAAGCTCTCTTTTCATTTATATCAATCCTTTTTGTACCAGTAGTTCTGCCATCAGTGTCGCACCGCCGGCCGCACCGCGTATGGTGTTGTGTGATAGGCAAACGAATTTGTAGTCCAGTATATTGTCCTCGCGCAGCCTGCCTATGCTGATGCCCATGCCCTTGCCAAGGTCGCGGTCAAGCCTGCTTTGGGGGCGGTTTTCCTCTGTAAAATAGTGTAGGAAGGGATGGGGCGCAGAGGGGAGCTGCAATGTTTGCGCCTCTCCCACAAAGCTTTGCCAGCGCGCCAATATCTCGTTTTTACTTGGTTTATGTTTAAATTTGACGCTTACAGCAGCCATATGTCCGTCGCTGACCGGTACTCGCAGGCACTGCGCCGAAATCTGCAATGTGCGCAAGGGTTCTAATGTTCTGTTTGCGACTGTGCCCAATACTTTAAGCGGTTCTTTTTCGCTTTTCTCATCCTCGCCGCCTATATAGGGGATCACATTGTCCAGCATTTCCGGCCAGGTCTCAAATGTTTTTCCGGCGCCGCTGATGGCCTGATAGGTGCATACGCTGATATGTGTGGGGCAGAACTCCATCAGGGGATAGAGCGCAGGCACATAGCTTTGTATGCTGCAATTTGGCTTCACCGCCACAAAACCTCTTGTCGTACCCAGACGCTTTTTCTGCGCATCTATAAGGGCGAGATGCGCTGCGTTAACCTCAGGGATCAGCATGGGCACATCATCGACCATGCGGTGCGCGCTGTTGTTGCTCACCACCGGTATTTCCGCCTTGGCAAGCCGTTCTTCCAGCGCGATCACGTCCTCTTTTTTCATATCTACGGCGCAGAACACAAAGTCTACATTTTTCTTGATGAGGGCAATATCCTCGCTGTCTGTCACCGTCATATTGCGAATCTGCATAGGGATGGGATTGTGCATTGCCCAGCGCCCCGCGACTGCCTCATGATAGGGCAAGCCGGCGCTGCGTTTGCTGGCGCAGAGCTGGGTGATTTTAAACCATGGGTGTGATTCCAACAGGCTGATAAATCTCTGTCCAACCATGCCGGTTGCGCCGATGATGCCTACTCTAATCATGCGTATCCTCACGTTTCTGTCGCTGTATAAAATCGTCAAACAATATGGCGTACTGTTTGACGTTTACAAACTTACCTTTATTAAAAAATTTATTGCGTATCACGCCCTCATATTGCATGCCTACTTTTTCCAGCACTCTGCCGCTGGAGGGGTTGTCCACCTCGTGCACGGCCTCAATGCGGTTGAGTCCCAGCTCCATAAATCCGTAATAGAGCATGGCGTCCAGCGCTTCGGTCATAATGCCTTTATTCCAATAGGACTTATGCAGGCTGTAACCGATATCGGCGCTTGCACTGTCGGGTTTGATCTCCATAAAGCCTATGGTGCCTATGAGCATGTTGCTTTGTTTGTCGATAATGCCATAGCTTGCAGCCTTGCCCTTGCTGTACTTTACTTGCAAAAACTGTATATACTCTTTGCTTTGCCGCAGGCTTTGGTGGGCATGCCACAGCACATGGCGTGCCACGTCCTCGTCTTTGGAATAGGCAAACATCGCCGCCGCATCGCTCATATAGACCCTGCGTATAACCAGCCGCGTGGTCTCCAGCTTTTGAAAAGCCCGTAAAGCCCTTGTATAGGGAGCAGTAATCTCCTCCATACTGGTAAACTCGTCCGGAATGTTGGGTTTTTTTCTCATTATAGCGGTCTTGGGTTTGAAAACTGTATATGTGGCATGCCGTACTGTGTGACTATGCCGTAAATCAGAGTGACTATGCCTAAGACGAGCAATATGCTGAGAAATATAATCCATATATAAAATTTCCTTTTGCTTTTCATTTTAAATATTCAACTTTCTTGCAGCCATGAGTATGCCCAACGCCGTTTTGGCATCGGTCAATTCCCCGCGTTCCACTCGTTTCAAGGCCTCCGCTAAAGGCACCTTGATGACGCCTAAAAATTCGTCCGCATCGGTATGCGATTGCTTTTTTGTCAGCTGTGTCGCCAGATAAATTGTCACATATTCGGTACAAAACCCGGGTGTGGAGTCCATGCGGATGAGCTCCACCATGTTTCCTGCCACAAGCCCTGTTTCCTCCGATAGCTCCCGCACTGCACAGCTTGTGGGGTCTGTTTCGCCTTCATCCATTTTACCGGCGGGGATTTCCAGCGTCACCTTATTGATTACGCTGCGGTGCTGATACACAAGGTATACATTGCCGTCAGCATCCACAGGCACCACTGCCGCTGCGCCGCTGTGGTAGGCGATTTCCCGCAGTGCCTCCTTGCCGTTGGGCAGCTTGACCATGCGGTGCGCCATGTCCATAATAACACCCTTTTGCAGTTCTACCTCGCTGACAAAGCGCTCCATCACGGAGGAGATATTTTCCAAATCCTGCGCTTGATATAAATCCTTGCACTGTATGATCTGTGCATCATGGGGGTTGGGCTTATACATGGGAATCACTCCTTTGTGGGATAAAAACAAACCGATGAAATCATATTTCTATTAAATCACTATGTTAGCATACATATTTATGATACGATATGGGCTGCCAATTGTCAATGAAAAAGGTGAGTATAGGCTGGGTTTTTGCATATTGATGTTACATTTGAGCATTCTTAAAAACTGCTTTTTACTAATGAAATAATATGTGATAATATGGAGTGGTAAAAGAACGAATAGAATGGACCCTTATTTTAATGTTTTTCACACTGCTTCAGAAAGGATAGTATTATGGAGATTAGAAGTTTAGAATATTATGCTAATACTCCCGAAAATCAGTATTTTGAGAGGAAAAGCGCAAAAATAAAGCCTCTGGATATCCTTAAGCATATTGTTGCGTTTGCCAATGCCGAAGGCGGACAGCTTGTTATAGGCATTGAAGATAATGGAGAGTTATCCGGATTCCGCTGTGCGGGGGCACATTCTATAGAAGAATATAAAAATATTACTTTAACTGAATTACGTGAAACACCAGTTCTTTGCAAATTCAGTATCATGGATGCTGTGAATGCAAAGGGAGAGGAAGATGAGATTCTTATCATTACTGTTGCAGTTTCCTCAAACAGAGTGATTAAATCCTATGATGGCAAAGTGTACTTACGCCAGAATGATTCTTCAAAAGAGCTAAAGTTTGAGCAGATTTTGGAATTGCAATATGACAGAGGACAGAGATTTTTTGAAGATGAGGCGGCGGCAGGGTCTTCTTTAGATGATATACATGAAGATGTGATTGCAGAATATAAGCAAATAATGGGTGTTCCTCATTTATCAAATGCAGACCTTCTGCTTGCGCGAAATCTGATCAAAGGGACTGAATTAACGCATTCCGGAGTACTTTTATTCGGGAAAAATCCGACAAAATTTTTGCCGCAAGCAAGATTAAGGGTGATTAAGTATGACGGAATGCATGCAATGGTTGGGAAACAAATCAATATTATCAAGGAGAGAACATTTGATGGACCGATACCCTTGGTGATAAAAGAAGCACGGGAATTTGTAAATACGCAGTTGAGAGAATTTCAGTATTTGTCGGAAGAAGGTAAATTTAATATCATGCCCGAGTATCCTGAGTTTGCATGGTTTGAAGGAATTGTAAATGCGCTTACTCACAGGGATTACTCCATAAGAGGGGAACATATCAAGGTGGTGCTCTTTGATGATAGAATGGAGATTTTAAGCCCCGGATTATTGCCCAATATTGTAACTCTTGAGAATATCAGATACCAGAGATATTCCAGAAACCCAAGAATTGCAAGAATACTTAGCGAATTTGGCTGGGTAAAAGAGATGAATGAAGGCGTTAAAAGAATCTATTCGGAAATGGAAAACTTTTTTCTCAGTGAACCAAAATATTCAGAACCGAATGGCAATGTACTTTTGGTTTTGGAAAACAACATATTAAATCGTCATATGCGCGTATCTGACAGAATGAAATCAGCTATTAAAGAAGATATTTTTTCGGGCTTAAGTATTGATGAAAAGCTTATCATACACTATATGTACAACACAGGCGAAAAAATGACGACAAAAGATGCTGTTGCTATTACAGGCAAAGGCGCAACTTTTTGCAGTAAACTGCTAAAAGGATTAGTTGACAAGGAAATTTTAAGATGGTATGGAAATTCCAAAAATGATAAAACGCAGCACTATACCTTGATTTTATAGAGAAAATGAGTAATTGTCGAACATATTTAAAGGCTTTTTGTTTTACAAACGGAGTAAAACGGAGTAAAACGGAGTAAAACGGAGTAAAACGGAGTAGCCGGAAATTTATCCAGAAAAGCGCTTGTTTTACTGCATTTCCAAGTGTGAAGAAGCAACCGCAAAAAACGAAGAAGCAAATCTTTATGAAGCAAAGCGTCTTAAATTCGCATGAAGGGGCATTACTATGCTAAACAATTTCATTATCCGCCCGGAGCAGCCCGGTGACCACAGAGCCGTAGAAGAGCTTGTGCGCGACGCTTTTTGGAATGTATACCGTCCCGGCTGTCACGAGCATTATCTTTTGCATCACCTCAGAAAACACCCGGATTTTGTTCAAAGTCTGAACTTTGTGATGGAGCTGGATGATAAAATCATCGGGCAGAACGTATTTGTCAAAAGCCATATTCAGTCGGATGACGGCAGAAAGCTTCCCGTGTTGGCAATGGGCCCTATCTGTATCGCTCCCGCTTATGCGCGCAAGGGCTATGGAAAGACGCTTTTGGATGCTACATTGGCACATGCCAAAGCGCAGGGCTACGGTGCAGTCTGTCTGGAGGGAAACCATGCCTTTTACAGCAAGAGCGGCTTTCGTTACGGATATGAATACGGCTTGCGTTATGAAGGTATGCCGCCGGACGCAAAACCCGATTTTTTTCTTTGCCGTGAATTACAAACAGGATATCTTGACGGTATCAGCGGTGTATATGGCGCCCCGCAGGCCTATGATGTGGATCAGTCCGGATTTGCGGCGTTTGATGCCACATTCCCATACCGGGAAAAACTGAAAGTACCCGGCCGGATATTTGATTGATGTATATAAAGGAGTACAGCATTATGGGACTACGAGGAGATTTACACTGCCACAGCACCTATTCCGACGGCACCTGCAACCTGTGGGAGCTGGCGTTATTTGCCAAAATCAGTAAGCTGGATGTTTTGGCACTGTCCGATCATGATACCACGGCGGGCGTGGAGAAGCTGCGTGCGCTGGCAACGGAGCACGGCATACGCATTGTGCCTGCCATGGAGATATCCTGCAGGGACTACAAACATGACAGGATGGTGCATATGCTCTGTTATTACCCGAGAGAAAAAACATTGGAAATCGCCAGACAGACCAGCGCCATGTGCATTGCAAACAGGGTGGAGAGCATCAAGCGTATGCAGGCGGACTATCCCATATCTCTGGAGCATGTACTGCGCCTGCAGGGCGACGCGGTGACGCTGTATCACAGACATATACGGTATGCTTTTGAGCAGATGGGCTATTGCATGAGCGGCGATATGGAGTTTTCGCACATGCTGCTTAAAAAATACAGTCAAAAGATACCGTATCCGGATGTGCTGGATGTGGTGCACGCCATTCGGGAGGAGGGCAGCATTGCCGTAATTGCGCATCCCGGTGAGTTTGACAGCCTGGACTTGGCGGAGGAACTGGCAGCGCAGGGGCTGATTCACGGCCTGGAGCGCAACCATCCGCGCAACAGCGAGCAAACCAAACAGCAAGTAGACGAAATCTGTGCGAAGTACGGACTTCTTACCACGGGCGGCACGGATTTTCACGGCGCCGCAAACGAAACACAGAACACCATCGGCACATTCCTTACGCCGGAGGATAGCCTGCAGAAGATACTGTCGCATGCCGGGGCGTATTAGAACACTGTTTTTCCTAATCATATTAAAATGTAAACCAAACTAATAATAAAGGTTTACATTTTTTTGTTTTTCGTTTATAATACAGATGAATTTTGAAAAAAACACACAGGTACAGTATGCACACAAAATATCAAATACGCCAAATGTTGGAGCAGGCAAATGTCAGCCTCTCCGGGGAAAGCATTGCGCAGTCTCTCGGCATTAGCCGCGTGGCGGTGTGGAAGCACATCAAAGCGCTGCAGGAGGAGGGCTACTCCATATCGGCTGTCAATCGCAAAGGCTATGTTTTGGAGAAAACAGCGGACATCATTTCCGTAGACAGTCTCCGAGCACTTTGCAAAGAGCCAATGGATTTTGCTTATCTGCCCAGCATAGCTTCCACAAATACCGCAGTCAAGGCTCTTGCCCACGAAAAAAACGAAGGTTATGTTTTATTGGCGGGGGAGCAGACGGGCGGACGTGGGCGCATGGGGCGCAGCTTCTTCTCACCGGGAGATAGCGGTATATATATGAGCATGCTGCTCAAACCGACATGCTCCGCAGAGCAGGCATCCCTGCTTACCGCATTGGCAGCCGTGTCCGTATGCAGGGCTTTGGAAAATGTATTGAACCTGCAGCTGCAAATCAAGTGGGTAAACGATATCTTTTTGGACGGCAAAAAAGTCTGCGGGATACTCTCCGAAGCCGGCTTCAATATGGAAAACGCGCAGATGGATTATGTCGTAATCGGCATAGGCATCAACGTATATGCGCCAAAGGGCGATTTTCCGTCGGACTTGCAAAACCTCGCAGGATACCTGCAAAAGGATGCGGCGTACAACCTGCGCAATCGATTGATTGCCGGCATATGCGAACATTTCATGCAGGCCTACCGCAATCTGAACGAGACTCCATTCATGCAGGAATACAAAACGCGCAGTATGGTAGTGGGCAAGGATATTTTTGTGCATAAAGCCGATGGCTTGCGCAGGGCAAGAGCGCTCGATATAGACGGTGCCTGCCATCTGCTGGTGGAATACGAAAATAAAGAAAGGGAACTTCTCCATTCCGGGGAAGTGAGTATACGACTATGAAAACAAAAGACCTCGTTTTAGTTGCATTTTTTGCGGCCTTGATTTGCATTTGTGCGTGGATCAGCGTGCCGACCGCCGTGCCCTTTACACTCCAGACCTTTGCTGTGGCGTTGGCGCTGCTTTTGCTGGGAGGTCAGCATGGAACCTATGCCATTCTGGCATATCTGCTGCTCGGCGCGGCGGGGCTTCCGGTTTTCGCCGGCTTTAAGGGCGGGCTCAGCGCGCTGGTCGATGTGACAGGCGGATATAAACTGGGTTTCCTTATCATGGGTATACTGTACCTGCTGTTTGAAAAGTATCCGAAGTGGAAGCTTGCATCATTGTTTATCGGGCTTGCGGCTCTATATATTTTTGGCGCTGCCTGGTTTATGGTAGCTTTTCCTGTCGAAAAAGGAGTTATGACATTGGATAAAACCCTGAGTCTGACCATACTGCCCTTTGTGATACCCGATATTGTGAAGATATTGCTCGCGCAGGTGCTGAGCAGGCGTTTGGCACCGGTGATGGATAAACTGTAAAGGAAATAAGGAATTTATAAAAACCCGAACGCAATGTTCGGATTTTTATATTTTTAAGAAATTATTTTTTAAAATACCCTTGCATTTTTTAAAAAATAGGATATAATCAGATACATATTCAATATAAATGTTCGTGTTTTGGAGGAAGAATGAAAGCGCTGAAGGATGCGATTTTGCAGGATGGTTATGGTTTAGGTAAAGATATTGTAAAAGTGGATATGTTTTTAAACCATCGCTTGGACACCAAACTCTTGATGGAGATGGGAAAGGAGTTTTACAAGCATTTTTCTGCAAAGCCGGTGGATATTATCCTTACCGTGGAGACCAGCGGTGTGGCCATCGCCATGACTACAGCCGTCGCCTTTGGCAATATCCCGGTGGTGTTTGCCAAAAAGCATGCGGAGAGTGAGCTGGCTTCCATTGTAGATAAGGATGCCGACTATTACAGCCCCGTGTTCTCCTATACGCATGGACAAAAAAATGTGGTTACCATCAAAAAAGACTATTTGCCGGCAGGCTCCAATATACTGATAGTGGACGATTTTCTGGCAAACGGCGAAGCCGCATACGGATTGATTGATATTGCAAAACAGGCCGGTTGCATCATACAGGGCATAGGCATTTGCGTGGAGAAAGGCTTTCAGCCCGGCGGCAAAGGCCTGCGTGAGGCAGGCTACGATCTCAAGTCCTTAGCAGTTATTACCGCCATCAACGACGGCAAGCTCAGCTTGGCATAACTGATAAGATATATTACTATTACCGGAACGCACAGGAGGAAAAAACATGTTTAAGAAGGCATTGGCACTGTTGGCAGTACTTATGATGATACTGACAAGCGCAGCATTGGCAGACTTTGCACCCGTAGCGAAAGAGGACCTCAAAATCGGCTTTATTTTTATTGGAGATGTGACCGACGGCGGCTATAATACCGCGCACCACAATGGTTTGATGAAAGCAACCGAAAATCTTGGCATCAGTGCCGATCAAATCTTTACCAAAACCAATGTTCCTGAAGACGCTTCCGTAGAAACTGCTATTCGTGAGCTGATTGAAGCCGGCTGCCAGGTAATTTTCGGCAACAGCTATGGCTATCAAAACTACATGGAAGAGCTTGCCGAAGAGTTCCCGAATACCATATTCCTGCATGTCAGCGGCACCAAGAGCAACGACAGCAACTTTGCAAACTACTATGCTACATTATACGAAGGCAGATACCTGACCGGTATTGCTGCAGGCCTGAAAACCAAAACCAACAAACTGGGCTTTGTAGGCGCTATGAACAACGCCGAAGTAAACGGCGGCATCAACGCATTTTATCTTGGTGCAAAGAGTGTAAACCCCGATGTACAGGTGATCGTAAAATATACCAACAGCTGGTATGATCCCACTTTGGAACGCCAGACAGCAGAGGCTTTGATTGCTGCCGGCTGCGATGTCATTGCACAGCATTGCGATACGTCCAATCCGCAGGTTGCTGCACAGGAAAAAGGCGTATTCGGTGTAGGTACCGGTACCGACATGACCGAAGCCGCTCCGGACGCCCACCTCACAGCCATGGTATTCCACTGGGAAAACGCCATTCAACCCTACTTGCAGCAGGTACTTGACGGCGGCTTTGTCCCCGAAAACAAGCTCTACGGCCTGGCAGACGGCACCGTTGCCATCTCCCCGCTGACAAAAAATGTTGCCGAAGGCACAGAAGAGGCAATCAAGGCTGCCTATGACGGCATCGTAAACGGCACCTTGGATATATTCAAAGGTCCTCTGAACGACAACCAGGGCAATGTACTGGTGGCAGAAGGCGCCAGCCTCACCCGCGCACAGGTTGCATTTGAAGTGGTACAGCTTTTGGAAGGCGTCACCGTAGAATAACCTGATATTTCGCGTTTATATCTTTTTCATCTCGGCACGCAGGCTTCGGCCTGCGTGTTTGTGTTATACCATACGAAACTGGAGATTTGCCTTTCGTATCGTTTTTATACTAAAACCTATTCAACAGCATAGTAATGTGATATAATATAATTATGAAAAATACAGTAGAAGAAAATATAAAACTTGAAATCCAAGAGCTGGAAAAAGCACGAAAAAACACCACAAACAAAAACGAAGATATCCGATTTAAAACAATCATTTTTAATCTGAAAGG
>JBHADM010000147.1:0-16553 GCA_041855045.1 Bacillota bacterium
AATGAAGATGATGTTATAAAGTTTCAAGATGATTTTTCTAAGGCCTTTAAGTCTATTTATAGTGTATAGATATGTAATATTACTTTATTAAAGAGTATTAATAAAACATTTTAGAATTGCAAATACAAAATACAGTCAAATATTTTTTGGAACATAAAAAATCCATTGATAAATATATATACATAATAAGATACTCCTTATTGCCAATCATCCCCATCCCTGCTATAATAGCAGCGTGATCAATCGTATAATGTTCTAAACGCAGTTTTCTGCCATACAGCCGCATAGTAACGCCTTGTCGAATAAAAGGAGGCTTGTTTTATGTTACGCTGCCGGGAGAGCTGCTTTTTTGTACCGCCGAAGCGGAATATATAATACGGAGAAAAACATGATACGAGAAATCCACCATACAAATGAAAAAGAACAGATTGCAAGAGAGATACTTGCAGACCTGCCGGAATGGTTCGGCCTGCCCGACAGCACCGAAAACTATATCAGCGAATCCCAAAGCCTGCCATTTTTAGCGTATTTTGACGGCGAGTATGCCGTGGGCTTTGTCAGTCTGAAGGAAACCGCCAAAAGCGCCGCCGAAATATTTGTGATGGGCATACGCAAAAGCCGCCATAGACAGGGAATAGGCACAAAACTATATGAGGCTTTAGAGGACTTGGCAAAGACGAAAGGCTACCGCTATCTGCAGGTCAAAACCGTGAAGATGGGGCACTATGCGGAATACGACACCACCAATCGTTTTTATCAGGCTATGGGCTTTGAGGAGCTGGAGTGCTTCCCGGATATGTGGGATCCCTGGAATCCCTGCCAGATATATGTGAAGTATATAGGAAAATAGTCTGATACCGACAGCTGTAACGAAGCAAGCCATTTTTGTCACACTGTGGAAAGACAGCTTGTTTTGGAGCTTACTGCTATACTTTGGGCGTGCAAGTAAATGCTTGCATACAAGCCCGTATATAAAAACGGAGCGTCAGCGAGGCTGCCCTGTGAAGGGGAGCTGTCACCAAAGCTTGCTTTGGTGACTGAGGGGTTGCTGCCGGAATAGTCTGCAAATTTTTTAGTAAATAAAGGATTGTATATTTTAGCTATTGTATTAGCTATCGTAATAGAAAGGACATCCCATGTTCGATTGGAAGAAAATCCCCAAAATTGATGCACATGTGCATATGTTCACCCCCGAATATCGCAGCTTCGGCGCGATGAGTACCCCTGCACTTGTCATAGACAGGCAGTTGCAAAGCGTAGGCCGACTTTTGTCGGTCAAGGAATGCCCTGCCATGCCGCAAAAGTTTCGCAGGGCATAGCAGTCCGTTTTAAAAGGAGAGCGTTTATGTTTGATAAAGACATGGGGAGCGTTTCGGAGCAGCATCCGCAGCTTGTGCATGCCATCATCGACCGTCCTTTGGGGACGGCGCACCCGAACTATCCTGATATGATATATCCGCTCAATTATGGCTATATCGAGGGCATACTTGCCGCCGACGGCGCATGGCAGGATGTCTATGTGATGGGGGTACAGGAAGCATGCAGTGACTTTTACGGCGTGCATATCGCCACCATACATAGACTGGATGATGTGGAGGACAAGTGGGTGCTTGCGCCGGAGGGCATGCGCTTCAGTCTGGAGGAAATTCGCGCGGCAGTCGACTTTACGGAGTGTTATTATCACAGCGAAATCGTTTTACATATATAAAAAATTATTATGTTTCGCCTCCTGTTTATTGGTTTATATAATCAATATTCCATCATGAAGGAGGCGTAGACTTGGTACAGGGATTATTGTTTTTTATCGTGGGCATTGTGTTGCTGATCAGCCGCGCAGTGGCACCGAGCATAGTATTTTTCTTACTTGGCATAGCCAATATCTGGATGGGTCGAAAAGGCGGCAGCAATCCTCCATCCGGCGGCTGAGGCTGGTAATCCACCGCCCTCGGCGAGGGTGCAAAACATTGTTTTCCAAATATAAAGACCTTTCGGCAAAGCATGCGGAAAGGCCTTTTTTGTTGCATTAAGAGTGAATACGGCTTACCAATACATGACCTCGCCGTCGCTTATGATGTGCTCTGCGGTTTCATAGATAACAATATCCGGACGGAAGCGTGCGATGGTATCCTCAATGGGTTCATTTAGGCGGTTTGTGCTGATGTAAACCGTTTCAAAAGCCTTGGCATAGTAGTCTATTGCGGTATCGGTCGGCCAGTAGCCTATGGTGTCGTACATATAGCTGTCACCAAGTATCAGCAGTGTTTTTTTGAGGGGTGCATGGGGATTGCTGGAGGCTATGTTGCAATTGGCAAACGGATTTTCCTGTATGGCAAAATTTCGGTTTTTGAGCTTTAGCAAAGGCACTGTCTCACTGCCCATCATGCTGACGGTATGGCGCAAATCGATCGCTTCTTCTTCTATGCTGAAGTCCTCCTCATGCAGCAAGGGGTAGTCGGGATATATCTTCTGCAGTGCCTTGGCAATGGCTTCATGGGCATAGTATGCGCCGTAGGCGTTGAAGTGGCCGGGGTCCACAATCCGATTATAGGTATTGTGCTTTGCCCGGGCTTCTATGAGCGTGTTTTTCAAAAAAATATGCGCCACAGTGGTCTGGCTTAGCTCTTCCTCCAGCCGTTCATTCAGGGTGGGGTAGATGGGGCGGGCGATGGCTTTGGGGAAATATTCGCCGTATACGGTTTTCTTATCGGGCATGTTGATATAAAGGAAGTCAATTCCCTTTTGCTGCAGCGTATCCTGTAAGGCCTGCAGTTTTGCAGCCAATTTCGCCGGCTCTTTCAGATTGTAATCCAATCCATGGTAGTGATTGGCATACTTTTGGTGACCGTAGAACACCTGTCCTTCTTCGCCAAACATCAATACGCCTTGGCCGGAGTGATAAAAAAGATCTCGCAGCATCGTGTTGTACCATAGTATCATGTCCGTACGCAGGCCGATGCGGTCGCGCAAAAAGCTTTCGCCATTTTCTATCCATTCCGCAAGGTTTGCGGGTCGATTTGTCAGCATGCGTTTGTCAATGTGGGAAGGCACTTTTTCTCCCATGTTTGTCAAACTGAGCGGAACAAATAAAAGCAGCGCAAAAAAGAGTATATAAACGATTTTAAAGGCTTTCATAGCAACTCATTATCCATGCGGAGAATGAGTAACAAGCAAGAAATGCAGTACGCGGAAGTATATGCCCTACCAATATAACACTTCTCCTAGAGGGATTACACGTTCGGAGGTTTCATAGATAAGCATATCCGGATGCTGGAAGCGAGCGAGGGTTATTTCAATAGGCTCATGTAGACTGTTTGAGCTGATATATACCGTTTCAAATGCTTTGGCGTAGTAGTCTATGGCGGTAGAGGTTGGCCAATAGCCCTCAGTATCGTACATATAACTGTCTCCTAATATCAGCAGTGTCTTTTTGATGGGGGCATCTGGATTATAGGAAGAGATATAACAACTGGCAAAGGGCTTCTCTTCTATTGTAAAATTACGATTTTTGAGTTTTAGAACAGGTACTCTCTCGGTACCCATAATACTAATGGTATGCCGTAAATCGAAGGCTTCCTCTTCGGCGATAAAATCGGTCTCCTGCAGCAAGGGGTAGTTAGGATAGATTTTCTGTAGCTCCCTGGCGATAGCTTCATGTGTGTAGTATGCACCATAGGCATTAAAATGCGCTATATCCACAGCTTTGTTAAAGGTGTCGTGCTTTGTGCGGGCTTGTATCAGCATATCTTTCAAGAAAATATGCCTTACATTTGTTGTATCCAGTTCCTGCTCCAGCCGAATATTCAGTGTAGGAGAGAGGGGAGGCGCAATGTTTTTTGGGAAATACTCGGAATATACTGTTTTCTTATCCGGAATATTGACATAAAGGAAGTCTATTCCCTTTTGCTGCAAGGTATCCTGCAAGCTCTGCAGTTTTGCAGCCAGTAAGGCGGGCTGCTCTGGATTGTAGTCCAAAGCCTGATAATTGTTTATATAGGAACTGTGCCCGTAGAAAATTTGCCCCTCTTGTCCCAGCAAAATTAAACCATGCTCGGAATGCTGAAACACATTTTTTAATACAGTGTTGTATAAGAGTATCAGTTTTGTACGGAATCCGATACGGTCGCGTAAGAAGCCTTCACCCTTATTCAGCCATTCTGCAAGGCTTGCAGGGCGATCCGTCAACATACGCTTGTCAAGGTGTGAAGCCACTTCTTCTTCCATATTTGTCAAGCTGAGCGGAACAAATAAAAGCAGCGCAAAAAAGAGTATATAAACGATTTTAAAGGCTTTCATAGCAACTCCTTATCCATGCGAGGAAATTTTTTAATACAGTACCTTAGAGCGGCAGCAGCGAAGGCAGGGCAATAAGACGGTAAAACCGATTCTAAATAAACTCCTTATTGTGCAGACACATCCCATAAAAACGATCCGCTCAGCGGCACCACTCGTTCGGCAGTGGCGTAGATAAGCACATCTGCCCTATATTCGTCTATATATCGCGCAATGTTTCGCATTGTCGCAGCGGAAAACAGATAGACATCGCGAAAGGCGCGCGCATAGTAATCAATCGCGATGCGGCTTGGCCCATAACAATCGGCATCCAAAAGGTAGCTGTCGCCAAAGAGCAGCAGGGTTTTTTGTATGGGCGCGCCCTCGTTATGCGCATAATAATTATAGCCCTTTGCAGCGTTACCTCTTTGTATTTCAAAAGGCCGATCTTTTAGCGCAAGCGTAGGGACTGTTTCACTGTCTGCAATATTGATGTATTGCGCCAGATTGACCTGCCTGTCTTCCAGCAGGACTTCCTCCCTTGTCAGGGGCGGATAGCCCGGAAATAATTCATCCAGCTTTTTTGCAATTTCCTGATGGGCAATAAATGCGCCATAGCCGTTAAAATGACCCGGATCGAATTTTTGGTTATAGGTGGCCTGTGTGGACTTGGCAGCGACGAGCGCATCTTTCAAAAAAAGGTGGGGGATATCGCTTGTATCCAGCGCCTGCAGGAATGCTTCGTTTCGGGTGAGCTTATTTTGTCGATATACCGTTTTGCTGTAATATTCGGGATACACGCTTTTTTTGTCGGGAAAATTGACATACAGAAATGATACCTGCTTGCTTTTCAGATATTCGTTCAGGTTGTCGAGTCTATGAACATAGACTGCTATCTCCTCATCCGTATAGTCCAGCGACTGAAAAGCCTCCACATAAGCTTCGTAGCCAAAAAATATATGGTCGTTTTCACCGGCGGTAAACAGCGGATGCTCCATTTGGCGGAACAGGCGCAGCATGGCGGTATGATAGCTTACAATCATCCGATCTCGGAAGCCGATTCTGTCCTTTAGAAAATCTTCACCTTGCAGCCGCCAGTCCCGTAAGGATTCGGGATAGGGGGCGAGCATACGATTATCCAGAGGCGATGCCACCTCGGGCGTCAGGTTCATCGTCAGCAGCGGCAGCAGTATCAGAGCCGCAAACAGTAGGGCATATATCTTTTTAAATAGTGTCGTTGCTTTCATTTTTTCAAACATTCGAAAAACAGAGTAAATGTAACGGACTTGGCGGTATTGTGGAGCAAAGTGCCTGGGAAAGCCGCATATTGTCACTCCCAATGGAAGGTCTGATGGCTCCAAAAAAGCATATCCACCGCTTCATATATTATGATATCGGGATGATACTTTGCAACCAACTCATCCAGTGTATCCATATCGGCATTATAGGACAGATAGACATGTGTAAAAGCCGGAGCGTAGTAATCGATTGCGCTTCTGCCTTCGCCATATATGCGTGCATCCACAAAGTAGCTATCCCCGGCCAACAACAGGGTTTTTTTGACAGGCGCATTCGGGTTATAGGATATATCATCATAAGCTAAGCCCTCACGGCTTTTGCTTAATTGATAGCTTTGTGTTTTTGGCAAAAGCATAGGGACATCCTCACTCTCCCCTGCAATAAAGTAGGGGGTCAAATCCTGCGCCTCCATACTGTGGGTAAAGTCGTCCCACTGCAAAGGGGGATAATCCTTATAGAGGTTTTGCAGGTGTTGGGCAATGCTTTCATGCGTTTTAAACATGCCGACGGCATTCATATGGCCGGGGTCAAATTTAACCTGATGGACGGGATGCTGTGCATGGAATTCCAACAGCGTTTTTTCCATATCCATGTAGGGAATATCGCTTTGGGCTAATCTTTCCAACAGCAGTTTAAGCAGTGTCGGTCTTTTGTTTTTTGCAACATTGTCGGGATAGTATTCGTCAAACAAGACTTGTTTGCTCGGCAGCGGTACAAACAGAAAATCAATGTTTTGGGCATGCAGCCGCGCTTGGAGCGAATGCAGTTTATCCATGATACGATCGGCTTCGCCATCCTCATAATCCAGGCCATGGTATACATTTAAGGGTTGTTCATAGCCATAAAAGAGATGGCCTTCTTTGCCCAGCATATAAAGCGGATGCTGCAGCTCTCCGAACACTGTGTATATGGACTTGCGGTATAGATTAATCATGGCATTTCGAAAACCAATGCGATCCTTGATATAATTTTCGCCTCGATCAAACCACTCCCAAAACGATGTAGGAGCGTCGGTCAGTTTGCGGTTGTCAATGGCGGATATCGCATCTTGCGCAGTGTTTAGCCTGCTGAGCGGAACCAGCAGCAGAGCCGCAAAAAAAAGGATGTATATTTTTTTAAATAGCTTCATTGGATTCTCTCTGCCTGATTACTGTATAGTGATGTAGATAATAGAGGACTTTCAATGCAATGCTGTCGACTACCATTCAAATGCGCGCTTGTTGTGCATATTCCAGTCGACAATTTCAAAAATAATAATATCTGGCTTATATTCTGCAATCCATAGCGGCAAATTTTGTATTTCTCGATTATAGAATAGATATACATGCTCAAAAGCATGTGCGTAGTAATCAACAGCACTTCTATTTCTTCCGTATATACGAGCATCGTAAAAATAGCTGTCGCTTAATAATAATAAGGTCTGCTTAATGGGGGCGTTTGGATTATAAGATGCGTTTTGAAAGGGCATTGTGGCTTCTGTTTTAGTTAAAACAGAGCTTTCGTTTTTTGGATGAAAGAGAGGGATTTGCTCTGTTTTTTCACCAAAGAAGTACGGTGCCAAATCCTCTTCCTTGGTTTGAATTGTAAAGTTATCAGATTGTAGAGAGGGATAGTTATCGTAGATTGTCTCAAGTCGTTTGGATATGCTCTCATGTACTTTAAAGATGCCGAATCCGTTTAAATGAGCAGGATCAAACTTATAGTTATGAATTGGAGTTTCCTTTTTATAGCTAAGAAGTGTTTCCTCTAAAGATATATATGAGACTTGATTTTGTATCAATTTATTTTCAACCGCGATACGCAGAGAGGGTTTGTCGTTTTTGTGTATATAGCTTGGCAAATATTCATTGTATAAGCTTTGTTTTCCGGGTATGGGCACGAATAAAAAATGAATGTTTTGCGCACGCAACTGTGTTTGCAATTCGCTCAATTTTCGGGCTATCCTCTCCACATCATCCGGTGTATAGTCCAAGCTTTGGTATACATCCATCGTGTTTTCACCAATATAGAAAAGATGCTCGTGTTTTCCAAGCATATATATTGGATGTACGAATTCTCTGAATAAGGTATACAAAGATTTGCGGTACAAGCTGAACATACGGTTGCGAAATCCGATTCTGTCTTTTAGAAAGTCCTCGCCCTTCTCTCTCCATTCCTGCAGCGTTTTGGGATAGGCTGCAAGCATGCGGTTATCCAATGTAGACACCGCTTCGGGATGCAGATTGATATTCAGGAGCGGAACCAGCAGCAGTATCGCAAAAAATAAGATGTATATTTTTTTAAATAGATTTATTCTACGGTCTACTTTCAAATAGAAAATGAATGCAAGGCAGCCGGCGCAGTTGTGTCATGGTTTTTGGCAGGGCTTCCGAAAGCCCGATCCAAAGCCAAACAATGCGTCCAAAAATCCTATGCACCAGAAAATCATATCATAAAATGTCTGAATTTACCATATTGACGGGTATCGCTTTTTATTATATTCTAATGACTGTTGGAGGTTGCTATGGTTTTCAGTTCGAATGTATTTTTATTTATATTTTTGCCCCTTGTGGTGATAGGATATTATTTGATTCCGCAGCGTTTTCGTGTGCTGCGCAATATGTGGCTGCTGCTCCTGAGCATGGCTTTTTTAGCCATAGGCTCGGTATATTCCATGAGCATTATGGCCGCAAGTATTGTGTTAAACTATGTTTCCGGCTTATTGATTGGCCGTTATGAAAACAAGCCTAAGCTAAAAAAGCTTTTTTTGGCAATCAACCTCTGCTTAAACCTCGGCTTGCTGTTCTATTTTAAATATGCGACGTTTGCCATGACCCTGGCTTACAGCGTCCTTCGCATAGAGAAGGAAGCGCTGCAGATTGCACTGCCTATCGGCATCAGTTTTTTCCTGTTTCAGGGCTTGAGCTATGTGATAGACCTCTATCGCGGCGAAGTCGCCGTACAGAAGAATCCTTTTAACGTGGCACTCTATATCGCGCTGTTTCCACAGCTGATTGCAGGCCCTATCGTGCGCTATTCTCATGTGGAATATGAAATCATGCACCGCAAGGAAAGCCTGGATGACTTTTATGAGGGATTACAGCGCTTTATTGTGGGCTTGGGCAAAAAAATGCTGCTTGCCAACCCGCTTGCCATTGTGGTGGCCAAGGCCTTTGATAATGCGCATTACCTGGGTACGGACTCCGCTTGGTTTGGCTTGCTCGCCTATGGTTTACAGATATATTTCGATTTTTCGGGCTATTCCGACATGGCAATAGGCCTTGGCAGGATGTTCGGCTTCCATTTTAACGAGAATTTTAACTTCCCCTATATCAGCCGCTCGCTGAGCGAGTTCTGGAAGCGCTGGCACATCAGCCTTTCTACCTGGTTCCGCGACTATCTCTATATACCCCTGGGCGGTAATCGACGCGGCAACGAATATGTCAATCTGTTGATTGTGTTTACAGCCACCGGGCTTTGGCATGGCGCAAGCCTGCGTTTTCTGCTTTGGGGCTTATGGCATGGCGCATTCCTCATGCTGGAGCACTATTTGCGCAAACGCCGCAAGATGCAGGGCAAGGCGCAGGGTAGACCCGGTGTATGGGGCTTTATCTATACCAACTTTATTGTGTTGGTCAGCTGGCTGCCATTCCGCGCCGAAACCTTTGGGGTGATGATGGAATACGGCAAGCGCATGATCGGTTTAAAACCCGAGTTTATACGCTTCTCCTTAGGCTATTATCTGAATAACTATACCGGATTTATTCTGTTGATGGCGCTGCTGATAGCCCTGCGCATACCGCAGATGCTGTTTGAAAAAGTCTTACAGCCGCAAGGCCTTGTCAGAAGTTATATCAAGCCGCTCTCCTTGCTTTTTGTGTTTGCACTCTGTATCGTCTATCTGGTAAACGGCTCCTTCAATCCTTTTATTTATTTCCAATTTTAATTTTTAATCCGATTTATGAACTCCCTGCAGGGGAGTTTTTTGATGGATAAAGTTTTGTACGGAGAGAGCACGGACTCTCAAGCCGAATCCGATGTGTCTCATTTGTAAACACTTTTCCAAAATTGAAAAACTTTTTCAAATTCCTTGACAATGTCATAGGAGTGTGTTAATATGAAAATGATTTTCAAATGTGAGGTGTTTGCGATGGCATATAAAACAAAACAAAGACAGGAACTTCTGGACTTTATGCGCGCGCATGTCGGCGAGCACCTTAGCGTACATCAAATATATGCGCATTTTCGGCAGCAGGATAAGCCGATAGGGCTGACCACCATCTATCGCTATATCGACAAATTGAGCGAAGAAGGATTGATTCGCAGGTATAGTCCCGGAGACAGCAGCGGCGCAAGCTATGAGTATATCGAGGAGGAAAATTCCCTGATCAGCTTCCACTGTGATGTCTGCGGCAAGATAGAGCATATCCACTGTGAAAACTTCAATCACACGGCGCAGCATATGTTTGACGACCACGGCATTCGTGTCAATACCCGAAAAACCATATTTTATGGTGAGTGTCATGATTGTGGGGAACAGCATTCATAATAAGAGCTTTCCACAATCGGCAACAGTTTTAATTTCCAAGGAGAAGACCCATGAAAAAAACAACAAAAACCATTCTGTCACTCTTATTGGCGGCCTGTATCCTGCTCGGTTTCCAACCCGTACAGGCAGAAAGCAAAAAACTGAAAGTGGTTACTACCAATTTTCCGGCATTTGACTTTGTGCGTCAGATTGCAGGCGATAAGGTAGACCTCAGCTTGCTTATCAAAGCAGGCAGCGACAGCCATGCCTATGAGCTTAGCCCGCAGGATGTAAAAGATATCGGTTCCGCCGACCTCTTCGTTTATGCCGGCGGTGATAACGACAAAAAGTTTGAAGACGTAATTGCCGGTTTGGGCGACAAAAAGCCGCAAACCTTCCGTTTTATCGACCAGGTAAAAGTGTTGGAAGAAGAGATTGTGGATGGCATGCAGCACGACGAACATGATCATGAGCATGGAGAAGGGGATGATCACCATCATCCCGAGTTTACAAAAGAGGATGTAGAAGAGCGCGCCCTTGCAGAGTTTGCAGGCGAATACCGCAACCTCAGCGGCTTTGTATTGGACGGCGACTTTGATGCTGTAGCCGAAGTACGCAAGGAGGAAGGCGAAACCGCACAGGAGTATAAGGACAGTCTTGTGAAGAATTTCGGTACTGCCCTTGAATACATCAATGTGACCGCAGACGGCCTGGCTTTGGTGAAAGATGGAAAAGTGGTGGAAGAAGCCGCATATACTGCCGAAGGCATCTTCTTTGACGAGAGCGAAGAGGGTCATCTGCATGCGATGTACAAATACCGCAAGACCGCAGAAGGCGGGGAGCTGCCTACCTATATCCTGCTGAGCGATCACGAAATCAAGGCCAACCAGGAGCGCGGCGACAACCCGCACATCCATATGGCTTACAGCAACGTAAGCTACGAGGATGCCAATGCGCAGGAAGTAGTGCCATTCTATATTTTTGCCAATAAGACCAAAGCGGATATTGAAGCATGGTTGATTGGCGATGATGAGGAAGCCGGTCATGGCGATCACGCAGGACACCAGCATGACCATGCCGTAGACGAACATGTATGGACCAGCCCGGACAATGCCAAGGCCATCGTGGAAGCGCTTGCCAAAACGCTCTCCAAGCTGGATGAAGCCAATGCCGATACCTATCGTACAAATTATAAAGCTTATAACCTCAAGCTGGACGAGCTGGAAAAAAAGCTGGAAGAAGTGGTAAAATCCGCAAAGAATAAACTTTTGATTTTCGGCGACCGCTTCCCCTTCCGCTACCTGGTAGAGGATTTGGATTTGGATTATTATGCGGCCTTCCCCGGCTGCTCTTCCGAAGTGGAAGCCAGCGCGCAGACCGTAGCTTTCCTGATTGATAAAGTAAAAGAAAACAATCTGCCCATTATTTTGAAAATAGAGCTTACCAGCGATCGTATCGCACAGACCATAGCCGAGGCAACCGGCGCCAAGATTCTGGTAATGAATTCTGGCCACAACCTCAGCGCGGAAGAGTTTGCCGCCGGCACCACCTTCCTGGATTTGATGATGCGCAACGTGGACGTGCTCAGAGAGGCATTACAATAAGCATGAGCATCATACACTGTGACAGGATTAGCTTTTCCTACGATGGGCATAAGGTACTCGACAACATCTCCTTTACGGTAGAGCAGGGCGATTACCTGTGTGTGGTCGGTGCAAACGGCGCCGGCAAAACCACCATCATGAAGGGCATATTGGGGCTCAAAAAACCCCTGCAAGGCAGCATCCGTTTTGGCGATGGTCTCAAGCCCACAGAGATTGGCTATCTGCCGCAGCAAAGCGATATCCAGAAGGATTTTCCCGCCAGCGTCATGGAGGTGGTGCTGTCGGGCTGTCTGAACAAACTGGGCTGGCGCCCCTTTTATGGCAAAGAGCATAAGCAGCTTGCGTTGGATAATATGGAACGCATGCGGATTGCAGATTTAAAAAACAAGTCCTATCAGGAGCTTTCCGGCGGGCAGCAACAGCGTGTGCTGCTCGCCAGGGCGCTCTGCGCCGGCTCCAAGCTGCTCGTGCTGGACGAGCCGGTCAGCGGTTTAGACCCGCTCATGAGCGCGGAGCTCTATAAAAGCGTGCAGGAAATTCACGCCAAGGGCATGGCCGTTGTGATGATCAGCCACGATGTTAACCAGGTGATCAAAGAGGCCAACAAGGTTCTCCATGTGGGCAAGGAAGTGTTTTTCGGCAGCACGGAGGAGTATGTGAACAGCCCGGTAGGGCAGCGCTTTATGGGGGAATCGCTATGATAGATATCATTCGGGACATGCTTTCCTACAGCTTCATGGTGCGCGCCATCATCGTGGGCGTCATCATCTCTTTCTGCGCCAGTCTCTTGGGCGTAAGCCTTGTGCTCAAACGCTATTCCATGATAGGCAACGGTCTGTCCAGCGTGGGCTTCGGTGCAACCGGCGTGGCTCTGGCAGCCGGTTTGGCGCCGCTGACGGTCAGTCTGCCTGTGGTCATTGTGGCAGCTTTCCTGCTGCTGCAAATCAACGAGCGTGCCAAAATCAAGGGCGATTCGGCAACGGCGCTCATATCCACCGCAGCCATGGCGATCGGCGTGATGGCGATATTCCTCAGCAAGGGGCTGAGTACCGACGTATGCAACTATCTTTTCGGCTCCATACTCGGCATACGCCAGCAGGATGTAAACATCAGCTACGGTTTATCCGCGCTGGTGCTGACACTGTTTGTATTATTTTACAATCGTATATTTGCCGTTACCTTCGACGAGAGCTTTGCCGAAGCAACCGGCAGTAAAACAGGCACTTACAAGGCACTCATATCCCTTTGCACCGCGCTCATCGTGGTGGTGGGTATGCAGATGATGGGCAGCCTGCTGATCACCAGCCTCATCGTGTTTCCGGCTATTACAGCCATGCGCCTGTTCAAAAGCTTCCGCAGTGTGATCACGGCATCTGCCATTATATCCGTAATTTGCTTTTTAATCGGTATGGTGATATCCTATCAGTATAACACCCCGACGGGGGCCAGCGTGGTCATGGTCAACCTGGCTGTCCTGGCAATATTCCAACTCATACGGATCGGACTGCGCTATGAAAAATAAACTAATAAGCATTTTGCTATTGATGGCAATACTCTTCACAAACATCGCTATGGCAGCGGAAATCAAGCTTGCGCAAAACGAGGAAGAGGTTGCAGCCGCCTTGCAGGCAGCAGGGCTTGCACAAAACGATATACTGGATATTCGTGAAAAAATGTTTCTTACCACAGTGTATGACATTTACTTTAACTTCGACAACTACCGCGGTAAGGCCATCGCTATCGAGGGCATGTTTAACACTATGGGAAATGTGGCCGCATTGGACGGTTATGACGATGTCTACATGGTATACCGCCGCAGCCCCGGTTGTTGCGGCAACGACGGCTTCGACGGTTATGAGCTGCGTTTCGAGGGCGAAAAGCCCCAGCTCAACGATTGGATAAAGGTATGGGGCATACTGCGTGATGTTAAAACCGACGGCCCTCTCCCGCAAATCTATCTCGAAGTCGTATCCATGCAGGTGTTGGCAGAGCGGGGAGCGGAGTTTGTAGACCAATAGGGTCAGCGCACATATAAATCCTGCATTAGGGCGTTGCAGCGTTTCTTGCCCTGCAGGTTTCTCTGCACGCTATACGATGTGTGAATACCGCAATCAATCAACTTTACAAACAAGCTTCTTGATTTTTTAGAAGCCTCCGCGAAAGCGGAGGCTTTGTATATTGACAGATTTTTTCGTTGTGACTCAATTTAAGCAATCTGTATATTGTCTACATTCTTGCATGGTGATATACTTTTCATACAAATACCAGGAAAGAGGTGATTCTATATGAAAAAATATCGTGTATGGAGGATCCGCGAAAATTGACCCTCCAATAAAAAACGGAGGATGAAGCATTGATCAAACTCATTGAAGTAAACGAAACAAACTGGATGGACATCAGAAAGCTGAGCGTCCATGAGCATCAGAAAAACTATTTGGACAGCGCTCTTGCCATGCTTGCAAGGGGCTATGTATACCGTTCCTGCCGTGCGAAAGTGTACGGCATTGCAAAGGATGATACGCTGATCGGTGCTGCCCTGTGCAAGGATTTGGACGAGGAGCCAGTCTGCTACGATTTGCAGCAGTTCATGATAGACAGGGCGCATCAGGGGAAAGGCTGCGGAACGGAGGCGCTGCGCCTGATTTTATCCGCACTTGGCAGGGAACGGAAGTACGATTGTGTGGAGGTCAGCGTCAGGCAGGATAATGCCGCAGCACTGCGCATGTATTGGAAAGCGGGCTTTACGGACACCGGATATATAGACGAAGAGGCACCGTATTGTGTGAATCTGCGGTATCATTTTCAAAACAGCTCCTCTGCATTTTCCGATACGCTGCTTTCCGATTTCACGAATGCGGCATTTCAAAAGGCATTTCAAAGGTATTTTTCGGAGCTGGGAATCGACGTGCAGGACTGGGATGACCTGTTTCGGCAAATGAACGAAGAAGGCGGCAACGAAGCCTTTGTCAGGATCGGCTCAGACGGCGCTATAATCGGTTTTATCCAGTACAAACCCATCACATTGACAAGCTGGTTTTTGGAAGAAACCCGCGGGTTTATTCGTGAGTTCTGGATAGACGAAGCGTACCGCGGGCAGGGACACGGCGCCGCTCTGCTGCAGCTGGCAGAACAGCGATTCAAACAGCAGGGTATCTGTACGATCGTACTGACAACAGATACGGCAGAGCGTTTTTACCTGCAGAATGGTTACAGAAAAGCGCCTGCCTGCAATGCAAAAAACGGCTATGCGGTATACAGGAAAGAGATTTCGGAATAGGATTGCTGCATATCAGCCTTTGCATGGATTGGAAGCCGCATTATTGAGGAATTTGAATTTCTGTGATTTCAAATTCATAAAAAGATACTTCTTCTATCAGCAATGGTATTTGGAATGCGTAGGTTTAGTGCGGACATAATAAAACAAAAACTGTTTTATTCCAATATTAACGTAAAAACACGATTAAACCGCCTCCTTTGTAAAAAAGACGCGCATAGCGCAGCCTGCAGGTTTAAGATAAGCAAAAAACTCCTGTAGTTTTACTGTTGTTAAAACGTGATTCTATGAAAATAATTAATTTGTGTTCTGTATGATAAAATGAGAACAACTTAACAATTTAAAAAGCGTATCCAAGTTTTCTATGGATACGCTTTATTTATACCCTACAAATAGTGAAATAAAGAGAAATATTTACACGAAAACCCGTATACAACAGAGAAAGTTGCAGGGATATTTCCGTTACTTTTCAATAAATATCGCATTATTTGTTTGCGCTTGGTATTTGTGTTTTCCTCATCTCCATCCACTCCGCCACTGCCTCCGCATTGGCGCATACGATGGAGGTCGGGCGGAACAGATCCGGTTCCTCGCCGTCCCAGGTCTTTGTCAGCAGGCCCTGCTCTGCGGCAATCAGTCTGCCGGCGGCAAAGTCCCAGGCTTGCAGGTTGCCCTCAAAGAAGAGTATGGCGCGGCCGTCGGCGACATAGCATAGATCCAGCGCGGCGGCGCCCAGACGACGCACATCCATGCTGCGCTCGAAGCAGAGTTTGGCGAGCGCAAAGGTTTCCTCCGTACTGCTGCTCTGGTAGGGGCTGGTGCCGAATATGCAGATTCCCCGCTGCATGCCGCCGGATAGGGGATGCAGGGCTTTGCCGTTGCAAAAGGAGCCCTTGCCTTTTTCGGCGTAGAACAGCTCGTCCAGGTAGGGGTCGTATACGCAGCCCAGCAGTACCTCGCCGCGCTCGGCATAGGCGATGGAGCAGGCGCTCTTTTGCAGGCCGTAGCGGAAATTTGCCGTGCCGTCTATGGGGTCGACAATGAAGCATTTTTCGCTGTATGTTTTGTTTGTGCTGCTTTCCTCGCCGATGAAGTCGGCGTCGGGTGCAAGCTTCAGCAGCTCCGCCTTCACATAGTCCTGCACCTGCAGGTCGTAGTCGGTTACAATGTCGCGGTAGCTGCTTTTGTTGTGGCTTTCTATATTCCGGGCGGAGCGTATGATGCGCCCCGCCTCTTTGATGATGCGCTGTATCTGTGCTAACATATTGCCTCCTTGATGACTTCCTCTATGGTAAAGTCCTGGATCAAGGGCTTGCCTATATCCTCCAGCAATGCCAGCCGTATGCGGCCGCCGCTGCAGCTTTTCTTGTCGCCGTAGAGCTTTTGCAGCATACTTTCGTGCAGCTTCACACTGTCGAGATTCCGCAGCCCGCACTGCGCCAGCAGCGCGCGTATGCGTGGATGTAGGGCATCGGATATGCCCTTGCGGTCGCTGAAACGGCTGATGAAGTCCAGCCCCATTGCCACCGCCTCACCGTGGGTGACGGGATGTGCCATCTCGATAACATGTCCCAAGCTATGCCCCAGATTCAACAGATGC
>JBHADM010000148.1:0-9440 GCA_041855045.1 Bacillota bacterium
ATAAAACAAGGCCTGCAAATGCAGGTTTTTGTTCTGTATAGCCCGCTTGGAAAGGGTGTCGTAAGATGGCTTTTCCCAGCTTCTTGCCTTCATCTGTTCGGTATCAAATTGTAAATTAGTCGTATAAGACAACCCAAAGCCTTTTCAATTTCTTGAATATAATGTAGAATAATATAAATAAAGGAGGTGGGCATATTATCAAAAAATGCATGTTATGCATGCTTTTGGCTTTGCTGGCAACCTCCTTGCTGCTGTTCGGCCGCGCTTTTGAACTGGACGAGGAGAACGAGGCTATACCGCTTCCGCTGCTTCCCAGCTTCACGGAGGAAACCCGGAAGGTGAAGCGCAGAGCCTTACTTATCACCTGCGATGATTTTGTCAGTATGCCCGACACCCTGGGCGCTTGTGAAAAAAACGCCGAAACCATAAGGGAATGCCTGCGCTATCCCGGCTTTGGCTTTGAAGATATACAGTACAGTTATGGTTTAATTGGCGATGAGATAGATTTTGCAAATACCGTCATCACCACCTTTGAGCAAAGTGATGACAATGACCTGAATCTCATATACATCAGCACGCACGGTTTATATGATCCGGTGCAGCTGCGTGAGGGCGCACTGGTGCTGAGCGACGGTACGAAGGAAGCTCTGCTGGATGCCAACGAAATCGATGCGGTGCTGCAGCAGATTGCAGGCAAAAAGCTGCTGATTATAGACGCCTGCTATTCGGGCGCACTCATAGGCAAGGGCGTATCCGGCGGCGGTTTCGGTCATCCCTTCTTGGATGCGCGCATCATGATACTGACCAGCTCCGGCGGCAGTGAACTCAGTTGGTATTGGCAAGAAAATGAGAATAGCGGCTTAAAGCTGGTTGGCGCAGGTTATTTCAGCGCCATGCTGGCACAGGGGCTCAACCCGGAAGACGCTTATCCTGCCGATTTGAACCATAATATGGAAATCACGCTCAAGGAGCTTTATGAATACCTGTATAAAAATCATTCGGCGTCGGTGGTGCAGGTGTATCCGCAAAACGATGATACTCTGCTGCTGGAGCTGCCCGCCTTGGAATGGGGTCTCAAACCGCAGCTGGGCAATATCCGCTTTTATAACAGCTTTATAGATATCCAGCATCCAAACATACATTTCAGTTTTCAAGTGGAGGCGCCTGTGGTGCCGCTCTACCAGATTGTTTATCACAGAAAAGGCAGATGGGATTTTGAAAACGCAGAGTATATCTATGACCATGCCGCATTGGACGAAAACGAGAGTCTGGTGCCGCTGCAGCCGAACACCTATCGACGCTCCATCGGCTTAAAACCGGATGCCAGCCAAAGCACAGGCTATGCCATGATCAATCTGTTGAGCAGAGAGGGCAGCTATTTGAAGTTTTTAGGCTCCCAGGTAATCGCCATATTGCAAGAGCAGGGGCTGACGGATATGGAAGTGAAAACCAGCCCGGCGTTTCAACCCTTGTACGGGCAGGAGTTGCCCATCATCGTATCGCACAATATTCCCTGTTTGCTCAGTATCAGTATTGTGGACGAGCAGGGGCAAACGGTGTATAATATTTCTGAACAGCGTATGACGCGCCCCGAAAATCTCAAGCCCGACGGCTCCTTCTTTGTATGGAACGGCAAGCGGGCAGACGGAAGTTTTGCACTGCCCGGCACCTATCGTGTGCGCAGTATAGGTCTGTTGCAAAACCAATATTACGAAAATTATTCCAAGCCATTTGAAGTGTTGAAAGAAACTGAACAGAGCAACGGAGGGTGAGGCAATGATAAAACTGATTATGGTGATACCTTGCTACAATGAGGAAGAGGTGTTGCCGGAAACTGCCAAGCGTATGCAGGCGAAGTATGACAGCCTGATGGAGCGCGGGCTCATCACAGCGGACAGTAAGGTACTGTTCGTGGACGACGGCTCCAAGGACAAAACCTGGCTTATGATAGAGGAGCTTGTGGAAAAGAACCGTATATTCAGCGGGCTTAAGCTATCGCGCAACCGTGGTCACCAGAACGCCGTATTGGCTGGTTTGATGACCGCCAAGGACGAGGCCGACTGCGTCATATCCATGGACGCCGATCTGCAGGATGATATCAACGCCATCGATGAGATGGTCATAGCCTATCAAAACGGTGCCGAGGTGGTATATGGTGTGCGCAGCAGCCGTAAGACCGACACCGCATTCAAACGCAACACCGCGTTGGCTTTTTACAGATTGATGAAAAAACTTGGCGTGGAAGTGATTTACAACCATGCGGACTTTCGCCTGATGAGCAAGCGTGTATTGGAGCACTTGGCAGACTATAAGGAAGTCAACCTCTTTTTGCGCGGCATGGTGCCGCTGGTGGGTTTTTCCAGCGCCACGGTGGAATACGAGCGTGCCGAGCGCTTTGCCGGCGAAAGCAAGTATCCCTTCAAAAAGATGCTCGCCTTTGCTCTGGACGGCATTACTTCCCTCAGCGTAAAACCCCTGCGCATGATATTCAGCTTGGGTATGATTATATTCGTGGTCAGTCTGCTCATGTTGGCCTATACGCTGATTTCCTGGATAGTCGGCAAAACCGTAGCCGGTTGGACGAGCATCGTTGCCTCTATCTGGATGCTGGGCGGCATACAGCTGCTCAGCCTGGGCGTGGTGGGCGAATATATTGCAAAAATATATAACGAAGCCAAAGCAAGACCCCGATTCATCATTGACAAATATATTAAAAAGGATGACTGAATGAACACGAATAAAATCATTGCGTTATGCCTTGCCCTGCTGCTCTGCTTGGGCACGGTCAGCGTACTCGCTGAAGAGGTCATAGAGGATGAGGCAAGACTCGCTATCGACGACGACAGCGGCAGTGTGAAAAATAAAAAAGGCGAAAGCGACCTTGTAAAGGAAGCCAAACGCCTGTATAATGAGGGCGAGTTTGAAATCTCTCTGGAAGCACCCGCCTCGCTGGAGGGCAGGACGCCGCTCTATCGCGCCAATATGCTCAAGAGTGCAAATCTGCGTGATGTGACCCATGAAAAGGTATACCATAAGATCGGCTTGGTGCCTGAAAATGCCGCTATCGAGATCTATGAAGTGCTCCCCAACTGGGTGCTCACCGAATACAACGGCAGGATTGGCTGGCTGAAGCGCATTTTTTTGAACGAGCATACCGTTTTGCCCATAGATCCGGTAAATACACCTCCCTATGGCGTGGTAAAGCCCACCCATATCGCCACACTCACCGAGGATGCCTTTGTATATAATCGTCCTGATACACACAGCACGCCCTTTAAAATTCCGGTGGAAAAGGGTGCAAAGATTGCCATACTTGATTTTGAGGAAGGTTTTGCAAAGGTGTTGATATGGCGTGACTACGGTTATATCGACGCCTCTATACTGAGCGATATTATCCGCGTGTCCCCAACGGATGTACCCCTGAACGAAGATACGCCCATCGCCGCATTCAATTCTTTCTTTGAGCATAGCCTGGGTTTGGAAAGCAATGACTCTCGCGTGGTGAACATCGCCGTCAGCTGTACTTATATGACAGGCATCGTTGCCCCCGGCGAAAGCTTCGACTTTAACAAAACTGTTGGTCCCTACAAGCGCGCCAAGGGCTATGAAGCCGCTCCGGTACTGATAGACGGTGGTACGCAGCTTGGTTTTGGCGGCGGTACCTGCCAAAGCTCCAGCACCATGTATAACACCCTGTTGCAGCTGCCGCATGTCGCCATCACCTATCGCAGACCGCACGGCCCCGCATCCGCAAAATATCTGCCGCAGCATATGGATGCCGCAGTGGGCAACAGCGACCTCAATTTCCGCTTCCGCAACGATTATGACTTCCCGATTCGCATACAGGCCGAATCCGTAAACGGCAGCCTGTTTATCGCTGTGTATAAGGTAAGCGCGGAGTAAGATACAACTTTCCATCAAAGCAGTCTTGAAAATAGACTGCTTTTTTGTGAAATATCGACATTGGGATTACAAACACTTATATTTGCGCGCATAGTCATTCATAAAAAAGCCTCTCCTGCACATGACAGAGAGGCCTGTATTGTATTTTGTTTTGCCGGGCTAAGCAGCCCGGATGTGCATTCTGTGCTGAGTGCGATTTGAAACTTATTCCGCAGTGCATTGGCAGCCGCAGTCGCTGCTGCAGTTGTGATCTTTGTTGGTTTGGGCTTCCGATACCGTGCCGCCTTCCTTGGCGGCTTTCTTTTTGTAGTAGTCCTCTACGGCTGCCTGTATGGCTTCCTCTGCCAATACGGAGCAGTGTATCTTGTGCTTGGGCAGGCCGTCCAGGGCTTCTACCACGGCTTTGTTGCTGAGCTTTACCGCATCGTCTATATGCTTGCCCTTGATCATTTCGGTTGCCATGGAGCTGGCTGCAATGGCGCTGCCGCAGCCGAATGTATAGAACTTGCAGTCGGTGATAATGCCCTTGTCATCCACCTTGAGGTAGATGCGCATGATATCGCCGCACTTGAGGTTGCCTACTTCGCCGATGCCGTCGGCGTCCTTGATTTCGCCTAAGTTTCTGGGCGAACGGAAATGGTCGAATACTTTTTCGCTATATAACATGTTGTCTTACCCCTTCTTCTAAATCTTTCCATACCGGAGACATTTGTCTGATTTTATCAATAACGATCGGTACATTTTTGATGATGTGGTCTGCTTCCTCATCGGTGTTGAGGTGGCTTAAGGATATGCGCAGAGAGCCATGCGCAATGTCATGCGGCAGCCCCAATGCCATAAGCACATGGCTGGGATCCAGCGATCCGGATGTGCAGGCGGAGCCGGAGCTCACACACACGCCGGCATCATCCAGATAGAGCAGCATGCCCTCACCCTCTATGCCTTCAAAGCACATATTGAGTATGCCTGCAAGGCGTTTGTCCTGCTGCCCGTTTACGCGGCTGTGCGGGATCTTGAGCAGCTCGCCTTCGATACGGTCGCGCAGGGCGGCTACTTTTTTATTGTTTGCGTTCATATTATCCACCGCATCGCGAAGCGCTGCCGCCATGGCGCAGATTTCGGGCACATTCTCGGTGCCTGCGCGCTTGTTGTTCTCCTGTGCGCCGCCGTGTATCATGGCGCGGATGGGCGCACCCTTGCGTACATATAAGCCGCCCACACCCTTAGGAGAGTGGAATTTATGGCCGGAAAAGGAGAGCATGTCGATGTTGGAGTGCATCAGGTTAATGGGCACATGTCCCACTGCCTGCACCGCGTCGGTATGGAACAGCACGCCATGCTTCTTGGCGATGGCGGCCAGCTCTTCGATGGGCTGTATGGTGCCGATTTCGTTGTTGGCATACATGATGGTCACGAGGCAGGTATCGGGGCGTATGGCCTTATCCAAATCCTCCGGCTTCACGATGCCGTTTTCATATACCGGCAGATAGGTCACTTTAAAGCCGTGCTCCCGCTCCAGGTTTTGCAGGGTAAAGAGTACGGCGTGATGCTCGAATGCGGTGGAAACAATATGCTTCTTGTTCTTCTTTATACCGATGAGCGCCGAGCTGGCGATCGCCTGGTTGTCGGATTCGGATCCGCCGGATGTAAAATACATTTCCCTTGCGCTGCAGCCCAGCGATGCTGCGATGCTTTCTCTGGCTTCTTCCAAGGCCTCTTTGGCTTGCTGCGCCACTTCGTACAGTCCGGAGGGGTTGCCGTAGGTATGTTTGAGATGGTAAATCATGCTTTCCAAGGCTTTTTCGCTCAGCGGCGTAGTGGCTGCATTATCTGCATATACTCTCATGTTGATTTCCCTTTCCTAAAGTATCAAATCTGTATCAGGTTTCTTTTTTCAAAACCTTATGCTGTAATAAGTTTAATTCTTTCATTTCACTGCGCTCGGAATCCAGCAAATGCTGCAGGCTGAGCCCGTTGAAAAAGCCGTTGATCAATTGGTTCAAATCCGCCCAAAGCGACTTTGTCAGGCAGCCCTCCGTGCAGTTGCAGCCTGTACCGTTGTTGCAGTCCACGGTGTTCAACCCGCCCTGACTGGCCAGCAGTATGCTGCCCACATTCAGTTTGTCCGGCTCGTCCGACAGCATATAGCCGCCGGTTTTACCGCGGGTGCTGACAACCAAGCCCTTATTTTGGAGGCTGTTGGCAATGGCTTCCAGATATTTCAGTGAAATGTTTTGCCTGGTGGCAACAGTTTTGAGCGAGATATAGCCCTCGCCCCGGCGCTCCGCCAAATCCAGCATGAAGCGGAGAGCGTAGCGTCCTTTTGTGGATATGAGCATGGCGGCTCTCCTTTCATGGTATCCGGCTAAATGACGGCGGATTGCTTCTATAATCCTGCTTTATTATATCCTAATAATTCCTATTATGTCAATAGGAATTTAAAAGAAGTATGATTTTGGTAAGCTGTCGCAGTTTGTTTGGTGTATGTGATATGCTTATTGTGCGCAATCGAATACGCTTTGCTCTTTGTGGAAAGCATATCCTGTTTTTATACTGTATAAAATATTGTTCCTACCTGTTTTGTTGGCAATCCTGATTTTGCATTCGCAGTTTATTGTTTTATTTTTTCTACCTTTTTCCTTCCTACCTGGTTTTTATCTTTTTCATTTTTCTTCCAAATTTTAGATATAGGCATAATAGTATATATTTATAATAATAGATTAATTATCATATAATAAATAATTATAGCCTATTTTATAAGTATAATATATTATATACAATATAAGCTGTTTATAATAATATAGATGTATAATCATATAATATAAATCATAGATGAATTTGCATATTGTTATAAATTATCTATTTTTTATGCTATAATATTAGTAAATAGACTTATGCAACTATTTAAGTAAAACATAAAGTGATATATCGCCAAAAATAATTTGCCGCTATTCAAAATAAGGAGGAAATGCATGGAAAACAGATACATTGCCGTTGTGGCGGATATCAAATCTTCCAAACATTTGGAGGAAAGGGCGAAAATACAAGAAAAGCTGCATACGCTTTTGCAAACAATCAATACGGAGTATGCCGCGGACATCGCCGCAAACTTTCTGATTACCCTGGGCGACGAGTTTCAGGGCATACTGCATAGCGGTGCGCGCCTGCTCGAAATCATACTGCATATCAAGGCGGAAATGGCGCCCGTTGCGCTGCGTTTCGGCGTAGGCATAGGCGACATACTGACCGCCATCAACCCGGTGCAGGCCATAGGCGCAGACGGTCCTGCATTTTACTGTGCCAGAGAAGCCATCAACCGCATACGTAAAACCGAAACCGCCAAGGAAAGCTACAAAACGGATATATGCCTGCTTGCGGCGCAGGAAAATAAGGATATACAAAGCGTCAATCATATGCTATCCTTGCTGTATGGGCTGGAGCAGGGATGGACACAAAAGCAGCGTGCGCTTTGTTATCATATGCTGGGAAATCGCAGCAGCCAAAGCCGGCTTGCAGCAGAGCTGGGCATACGCCAGTCCTCTGTCAGCGCAGCTCTGCACAGCGCAAACTACTATACATACAGCCATGGCTATGATTATGTGCAGGCGCTTGTACAGGGGGTGATGGCAGATGTTCTTTAAATTGTATGCGGTGCTGTTGCTGGCGCATATATTGGGGGATTTTTACTTGCAAAGCCCCCGCATGGCACAAAAAAAGAAGGAAAGCTATGTGCAGGTGCTCTGGCATAGCCTGTTGTACGCACTTCCGTTTGTACTGCTTTCTTTATTTATGTCAAATAATGGCAAAATTTGGCTGACGATTGGTATTTTGCTGCATGGTTTAATAGACAGTATAAAGCATATTTGGGAACGAAAGGCAAATAGCGAAGAAACACTTGCCAAACTGTTCTTAACAGATCAGGCCTTGCACTTCTTAAGTCTGGTATTCCTATCCTATATGATTTTACAGAGCGGCGCGGAGTACAGATTCCCAAGTGCGCTGAATGACTTCTTCAGCGGCATAGATATTTCTGCAAGCATGCTCATAAAATGGTTTGCGGCACTGCTGTGCATAGGGAAACCGAGCAATCTGTTTATCCGTCGTATTTTGGTGCTCTGCAGAGGAAATCAGCTGGCGGATAGTGAGGAGAGCCCCGTCAAAGCCGGTCGATATATAGGCGTGATAGAGCGGTTGATTATGCTTTTGTTCATGGCTATGCAGCAATACAGTGCCATAGGTCTTGTGCTGACGGCAAAATCCATTGCGCGCTATGAAAAAATATCCAAAGACAAGGATTTTGCTGAATACTATTTGCTTGGCACCCTGCTCAGCACACTCTTTGTGATATTATCATCCACATTACTACACTGACACGAGGTTACGATATGAAGCATTTTGAGCAATACCAAGACGAATTTAACTGGCTCTATATGGAGCTGTACAACGACAGAGAAAAACTTGCGGAAATCACCGACAGTCTGCACGCACTGAAGGCTGCGCGCAAACCGGCGCTCAAAAAGCTGGATGAAAGCCGCCCTGCCGACTGGTACAAGCGCAGCGACCTCTTCGGTATAACCATGTATACCGATCTGTTTGCCGACAATCTGCAGGGTCTGCAGAGCAAGATACCCTATCTGAAAGATTTAGGCATAGGCTATCTGCACCTGATGCCCCTGCTGAAAATGCCGGAAAAATATAACGACGGCGGCTATGCGGTGGAGGATTTTCTGCAGGTAGATCCAAAATTCGGCGATAACAAAGATTTGGAAGCACTTTGCGACAAACTGCGCGAAAACGGCATATCGCTTTGCCTGGACTTTGTGATGAACCATACCGCCAGCACCCACGAATGGGCATTGAGAGCCAAAGCAGGTGAGTATAAATACATGGGATACTATCACGTATTCCGTGACTGGTATATCCCCAGTGAATATGAAAAGACCCTGCCGCAGGTGTTCCCCGCCACGGCGCCGGGCAACTTCACCTATGTGGAGGAGATGCGCAGCCATGTGATGACCACATTCTACCCCTATCAGTGGGATTTGAACTACGCTAACCCCAATGTGTTCAACGAGATGCTCGTTACCATGCTGCAGCTCTGCAACATGGGCATAGAGGTATTACGCCTGGATGCGGTTCCCTATATCTGGAAGGAGCTGTATACCTCCTGCCGCAATCTGCCCAAGGTGCATACCGTACTGCGCCTGATGCGCATTGCGCTGGACTATGTTGCACCTGCCTGCATATTCAAGGGCGAGGTGGTGATGCCGCCGCAGGAGCTGGCAGCCTATTTCGGCACCGAAGATAAACCGGAATGCCATGTGCTCTACAATGTATCCTCCATGGTGAATATGTGGAGCGCACTTGCCTCGCAGGATACCAGGCTGCTCAAAAACAATCTGGACATACTCAACAGCATGCCCGGACATTGCTATTTTGTAAACTATCTGCGCTGCCATGACGATATAGGCTGGGGATTGGATGAAAACTATCAGCGTTATCTGGGCATAGATCCCCTGGCACACAAACAGTTTCTC
>JBHADM010000149.1:0-7105 GCA_041855045.1 Bacillota bacterium
AATGGTTACAATGGTATTGTTAAAAGAAGAGCGAATATGCGCTGCACCGCGTTCTACTAATTTTCTTTCACGGCGTTTACGCGTAGCCCTTTTTACTTGCTTTTTAGGTGCCATTTATAAATTCCTCCGTGCGATATCGCTTATTTGGTTGCCTTCTTCTTACCGGCAATAGTGCGTTTTGGTCCTTTACGTGTTCTAGCGTTCTGCTTAGTATTCTGACCGCGAACAGGCAAACCACGACGATGACGTACGCCGCGGTAGCAACCGATTTCTACCAAACGCTTAATGTTAAGAGATACTTCACGGCGAAGATCACCCTCTACCTTAACATTATGCTCAATATAATCACGAAGTGCACTTACTTCTTGTTCGGTTAAATTCTTGATGCGTGTGTCAGGATCGATACCGGTACTAGCAATGATTTTCTTTGCTGTTGTAAGACCAATACCTAAAATATAAGTTAGCCCAACCTCTACACGCTTTTCTCTGGGCAGGTCAACACCCGCTATACGTGCCATATGTGCCAAACACCTCCATAATTTTTTCATCGGCCCTATGCCGATATGTGTTTAAAATCTATGGTAAAAAGCAATTGGAAACAGGGTTTATACTCCATGTTCAGCCGCCCAATCACTCAACCGACGACAATCTCAAATATTTTATCATAACAAAATATGCTTGTAAAGGGTTTTTGTAAATTTTTTATCTTTTTATTTTATGTTTTGCTTGGATACAAGTGCTGGTGTAAAATGCCTTGTTCCTGCCTATATGTTGTATTTTTTTAACTGTTTTGTCAGGGAAGAATAATTTATCCGCTGCAAAGTTTTAATCCCGTTTCTCCACGCGTATATAGCAGGCGATGGACAGCAGCAATACAGCGCTGGCAATCACGACCTGTAAGCTCGGCGTCTGCCCTAAAATAAAGAAGGATAGCACAGCGCCAAACACCGGTACGGTGAGCTTCATAGAGCTGACTATGCTGGCCTTGAGGTGCTTTAAGCCAAGGGAAAACATGTTATGCCCCAGCAAATTGGTAAATAAAGCCATGCCTGCGGCGAGCGTCACATTCCTGCTGTTATAGCCAAAGAGCGGTATGCCGTTAAGCAGCACAAAAAGCAATGCCACGAGCATGGCAACGAAATAGAGATTGAAGGTATACACCGGAGTGGAAACCGTCTTACGCACCTGCCGTCCCACCAAGGTGTACAGCGCAGAAAACAGCGCCGCAGCTATGGCAAGTATATTGCCCTTGAGATAGTCGCCTGCACTTCTTGCGGCATCATTTCCCTCCACATTGCGACCGGTAATCACAAAGTAAGCCGCCACGAGCGATAAGGCTAAAAACAACCATCCCCGCAGACTGATTTTATGATTTTTGAACAGGCGTTCGTATACCGCAATGAAAATAATCTCAGTACACATGAGCATATTGGCTTCTACAATTCCAGTAAAGCGGACGCTTTCAAAGAATGTCAATAAGTGAATGGCGAAAAACAATCCGCTCAACGCAGTCAGAAGGCTTGTTTTCGTCTGTATGTTGCGATATTCCTCACGGTTTTTAAGCACTATGTAGGGCAGTGTAAATGCACAGGCAAAAAACAGTCGATATATGATCAACACCAAGGATGGCAAATCGGATAAGTTGACAAATATTGCCGAAGAAGAAACGGAAAAACAACCTAATAAGAGTAAAAATATATGCATGACGGCTCCTGTTATACGAAAAAAATTTACCATATACCGACACCCTGTCAAGCATGGCAATTTTATTTATTATAACATATTTTCCCAGCGTTTGGCAGAATAAAAAAAGAGAGTATAGAAATAATAGTTTGAAAGCAAACAATGAAAAATGGACAAACAATAAAAAACTTTTCTCTTTAATGAGTTTGCTTGAAAATATTGTTTATACTTGTAATACACGTGATTTTTAGGTATACTTTATCTAAAATATATAAAATACGGAGGAAAATATCATGAAAAAGACATTTTCACTGCTCATCGCAATCGCATTGCTTATCGCAATGATGCTTCCCACATTGGCGGAGCCTACCGGCACAGTAATGCTTTACTCCTCGCTGAAGGAATCCCAGCTCGCCGCTCTAAAGGAAGCCTTTCAAGCCAAATATCCCGGTATTGTTATGGATTATTACCAAGCGGGTACCGGTAAAATCAAAACCAAAATTGCCACCGAACAGCAAGCCGGTCAAGTAGCCGCAGACATCTTATGGGTAGGCGATACATCCGACTATCTCACATTTAAAGAGCAGGGCATATTAGAGCCTTACGCCTCTCCGGAAGCCGTACATGTTGCGGACGCTTTCAAGGACAAGGACAACCTTTACTGCGGCGCGCGCATTGTGGTAATGGGCATAGCGTATAACCCCAATACCGTAGCGGAAGCCGAGATTCCAAAAACATGGAACGATTTGCTCAAAGACGAATTTAAAGGACAGATCATCATGACAGACCCCACCGAATCCGGCACAACCGCATATTTGGTAGGCGCACTGGTGAACAATGAAAAATATGGTTGGGCATATTTTGAAAAGCTGGCCGCTATGGGCACAGAGCTTGATTCCGGCACATCCGGTACACACAACAACGTCGCGGCTGGCGGTTATAAAGCTTGCCTGGCTGTTGACTATGTAACCCATACACTCGAAAAGCAAGGATCCCCCATCAAGTTCTCCTACCCCACCGAAGACATCGTTTCCATATCCAGCCCCATCGCCTTGGTTAAAAACAGTTTAAACCAGGAAAACGGCAAACTGCTTTATGACTTTATTCTTTCCAAAGAAGGTCAGGATGTTTTGGTAGCAAACGAAGTGACACCGATACGAGACGATGCCACACCGGAAGGCTCTCTATCTCCTTCCGAAATTGCAAAGATATCCTTAGTGGTGGCCGAAGATGTTCTGGTATCGCAAAAGCAGGAAACACTAGATCACTTTGATAAACTCTTTAAATAACCACGAGCTGCCTGCGAGCAAACGCTCGCAGGCTATTTATAATAAGGAGTTGAAAACATGGCAAATGTGAAATTAGAAGATATCACTGTAAAATACGGGGATAAAACCGTATTAAATCGTTTTTCATTGGATATAAAGGATGGTGAAATACTGGGCATCGTCGGCCCATCCGGCTGTGGAAAAACCACGATATTGCGTGCATTGTGCGGGTTTGTAAAACCGGATGAGGGTGAGGTATATATCAATGGCGAGCCTATGTACAGCAAGAAGAAGCGCATCAATATTGCACCCGAGAAACGAGGAATCGGTGTGGTCTTCCAAGACTATGCGGTATGGCCGCACATGTCGGTATGGAAAAACGTAATGTATCCCCTGAAAAAGCACAAAATCCCCAAAGAAGAAGCCGAAAAAAGAGCGAAATTCGCATTGGAGCAGGTGCATTTGAGCGGTTATGAGAAGCATATGCCCTCACAGCTTTCAGGCGGACAACAGCAGCGTGTTGCGATCGCACGCGCTTTGGTCTCCTCCGATACCATCATTGTGCTGGACGAACCCATCACCAATTTGGACGCCAAACTGCGCGAGGAGATGATTGTGGAAATCCGCAGCATACAGCGCACTATCGGCACAACCATCGTGTATATCACACACGACCAAGAAGCCGTGCTGGAGCTTTGCGACCGCATTTGCATCATGCGGCCAAACGGCGACATTGCGCAGCTGGGTATCGATCACGAAATCATACATAGCCCGGCAGATCGCTATGTGTTTTCTTTCATCGGGGTCAGCAACTTCATCCCCATGCAAAAGGAAGACGGCGCTCTTTACTTTGACGTAGGCGAAAAAATCAAATACGCAGCGGAGGATACACTGCCGGAAGGACCTCTGGATATGGGCGTACGCCCAATGAATATCGTGTTTGATGAGGCAAGCCCTCTGAGGGGCGTCATCAAACGCTTTATCTTCCTGGGTAACCAGTACAACTACTTTCTGCAATTTGGAAACATGGAGCTGCGGGTAGAACGCAATGCGCTGGATGTATTGGCGGACACAAGAAGTTATCAGGAAGGTGATAGCGTCGGCCTGCAATTCCTTGATCCGAAATATTATCCAAAGGAGGCTTCAAAATGATAGGACACCGCCACAGAGTCAATCCCGATATGGCAAGGCTGGACGGCAAGAAGTTCAGCCTGGATAAGTTTTTAACCATATTATCTTTTGTAATATTGATATTTATCATCATTATCCCCATACTTCTGATTATTTATAACACATTTTTCTCGGAGGGCAAATTTGATACCTCTCTCTTTACCCGTATCATATTGGATCCGGAAAATGTAGGCGCCATGTTGAACACGCTCCTTATTGCCATTGCCGTAACCGTATTGGGCACCTTGATAGGACTGTTTTTTGCATGGCTGCTGGGGCGCAGCAACATTCCGTTCAAAGGGCTTATGCGTTCGATGTTTACCATACCCTACATGTTCCCTCCCTTCTTTGGTGCGATGGCATGGGAGCTGCTCCTATCCAGAAGAACAGGCTATTTCAACAAGTTTTTGATGGATATTTTTAACCTCAGCTCCGCTCCATTTAACATCAACTCCCTATGGGGAATCATATTCGTAGAGGTTTCCTATTACTTCCCCTTTGTGTTTTTACAAGTTGTATCGGCTCTGGAGCGCATGGATCCCACATTAGAGGAATCCGCCCGCATATCCGGCGCCAAGCAATGGTATGTAATCCGCAGAATCACACTGCCTTTGGTGCTGCCCGCTACCTCTGCCGGCGCGCTTTTGATACTGACGAGCTCGCTTTCACACTTCGGCGTGCCTTCCATACTCGGTTTCAGTCAGAAGATATATACCTTACCCACACGGATATTCCATTTGATCGCGCGATCCTCTGGCTCCTTCCAAGGCATACGCGAGGGCGCGGCACTGTCCATCCTACTGGTTGCCGTGGTTATGTTGACGCTATGGCTGCAGAAGGTTGTGCTAAAATCCGGCAGCTATGACATTATTAAGGGAAAATCCATGCGCCCCATGCTCATCAATCTGCGCGGCGCAAAATACCCTCTATTGTTGGTTTGCTTCCTATTTCTGCTGATCATTGTGGTCGTACCATTTGTGATGATCATATTGGTTGGATTGCTCAAGGCCTACGGTTTACCGATAACTTGGGAAAACCTCACGCTGGACAATTATACCCAGCTATTTGGAAACAAAATGGTTATTGACTCCATCAATAATTCCTTGTTCCTCTCCGTAAGCTCCGGCATCATCACCATGTTCCTCGGCGTCATGGTGGCCTATGTTATCGTAAAGATCAAACCGCGCGGGAAAAACATTTTGGAAATCGTATCCATACTCCCCTATGCCATGCCGGGCATTGTGCTTGGTATCGGCGTAATCCTCACATGGAGCGGCATACTGGTGCTGAACCTGTATAATACGATATGGATTATTTTGGTGGCTTATATCGCAAGATACCTTGCATTCTCGATGAAATCCGCCTCGGCATCGCTATTGCAGGTGCATCCTTCATTGGAAGAAGCCGCTAGGTCCTGCGGTGCATCGCACTTCGACTCGCTTCGCGATGTAACTTTGCCATTGATACGACCGGCGATGATTGCGGGATTCTTCCTGATATTCCTACCCGCCATGCGCGAATTGACCACCTCGGTACTACTCTACGGACCTTATACCCGCACCCTTGGCGTTGCCATTTACTCCCTGCGTGCTGACGGCTACATCGTCAATGCGGCCGCCCTGGCATCCGTTGCCATCGTGCTGATTGTTATCTGCAATGTGGTAGTGAATGCGGTACTGAAGGACAGAAAGAAGGTATGACGATGAATCAAATCGAACTGAATCATGTTACGAAGCGTTTTACCACAAAACTGCTGGGTACGGTAACTGCCGTAAACGATTTTCAGCTGCATGTAAAGAAAGGCGAATGTTTCTCCTTCTTAGGCCCGTCGGGTTGTGGAAAAACCACCACGCTGCGCATGATTGCCGGCTTTGAAGACCTGAGCGAAGGCGAAATCAAGCTGGGCGACAAGCTGGTGAGCAGCTCCAACAAAAAGCTCTACGTGCCGCCGGAGGACAGAGGCCTTGGCATGGTATTCCAATCCTTTGCCGTATGGCCGCACATGAACATATTTGAAAATGTCGCGCTACCGCTCAAGGTACGTAAAGTGCCGAAACAAGAAATCATCGAAAAGGTGAAAACAGCTCTGAAACACACCAGTTTGGATGGAATGGAAGAAATTTATCCCGGCAACCTATCGGGCGGGCAGCAGCAACGCATCGCCCTGGCGCGCGCCATTGTCACCAATCCGGATGTTATGCTGCTGGATGAGCCGCTCTCCAACCTTGACCCTAAGCTGCGTGAAAGCATGCGTTTTGAAATCAAGGAATTGCAAAAAAAATTCAACTTTACCATCATATTCGTTACGCATGATCAATCGGAAGCCATGGTTCTTTCCGATCGTATGCTGGTAATGGATCTGGGTAATGTGGTACAGATAGGTACTCCGACGGAGCTCTACAGCCAGCCTGCCAATCGCTTTGTACATAATTTCTTGGGACAATCCACCTTTACCGAAGTGGTATTCAAGGACGGCAAGGCCTATGCCAAGGGCAACTATGAGCAGGCTCTCCCCATCGATGTTCCCAAGGAACACGATGAAGAGATGATACTTGCCACCCGCCCGAACCAGATTGAAATCAGTCGGCATAAGGGCTTTAAGACCAAGGTGGAAAGCCGCACCTATCTCACCAATTATACAGAATACTATGTAAAAATCGGCGATAGCAGCGTGAAAATACAAACGCCGCACCGCAATCTCTTCCATGTCGGTGAGGAATGCTATGTGGATCTAAAGAATCCCGTATGGTATCCCAAAGACGATAATAAGGCCGAACTGGAACGCAACAGAAGACAATTAATTTAAAATAAGCTACCACAAAGGGTAAGCCATGTGAACTGACCCCCAAAAGTTAAACTATTCGTCTAACTTTTCGGGGTCACCTCAATTTTAAATAATAATATTTTTGAAAGGAATAGCCATGAATAATACAAGAAAAAGTATTTGGAATATATATGTTCGTTGTATAAAAATAGCAATTAAA
>JBHADM010000150.1:0-9616 GCA_041855045.1 Bacillota bacterium
AAGATTCCCTTTCCATAGTTGGTTTGATCACCATTACTATATCACAAACGGGAATCTTCTTTTTTATTTTTTTTGTTACCTATCTATTGTATCTCAACAAAATCTAAATTTTGGTAAAAGGCTTTATTAGGATATTTTTCCCAAACGTCCAATAAATAGTCCACTTTGCACATTCAACATTATTTTCATATAAAATTCTATATTCACGATTATATTTTTGTGATTTATTTTAAATTTAAAATGAATATCTTTCATTTTTAAAACAGTTTTTGCTAATTTTTTTCTTTACAAACCACATTCTTACTCAATGTATAGAACGGAAATATTTTATCGAAGTGCAGACCGATATGGATTTTCATATAAACACTTTGAGTTTGCGAGCAATTATGTTACGATAGTGAAAACAACGCATTGTTGGGGCATATACGTATTAAAGAATCGTACATGCCGGCTTTAAAATAAAAGCAAAGGGAGAATGATGTATGTACAGACTAAAAACCGCACAAGAGAAAGATTTGGATATTTGCATGCAAATCATAAGAGAAGGGCGCGACTTTCAGCAGGCGCAGGGATTCACCCAATGGACGGAAGAATACCCCAGCCGCAGCACGCTGCAACAGGACATCGCCGACAAAAAGGGCTATGTGCTGATGGCAGGCGACAGCATTGCCGCCTATTTCTGCCTGGACTTTGACGGTGAGCCTGCCTATGCGGATATTGACGGCAAATGGCAGCTGGATGCACCCTATGCCGTGGTGCACCGCATGGCGTTCTCCCCCGCATTCCGCGGAAAGGGGCTGTCCTATGTGATATGGACGCTGATCGAGGCACACTGCAAGGCCAACAATGTGTTCTATATACGCGCGGACACCGACGTACCCAACAAGCGCATGCAGCACATATTTGAAAAGATGGGCTACAGGCAATGCGGCAGCATATCTTTTCAGGGCGATGGAAAATTGGCATATGACAAGGTGTTGGGTGATACACCGGACGCAAAATGAAATAGAAAAAAGGGGATTGTATTTTATCATCAACTCGTGGGGGTACTTCGCTGCGCTCTGCTTTTGTATGCAGAATGATGCATGTGGCTGCTGTTTCTATTTGCTACGCTATTTTTCCTCACTCCAGCGGATATCACCGCGAGTATACCTTGTCGCGCGGGCAGCGTATAGTTTTTGTATCTTGCCCGCGCGGAGCAGCTCGGCTAACACGGCTTCAACGGTGGTGGGGCTGATGTCCGGATGATCGGCGCAAAGCTCCGCCTTGGAAATGGGAATCAAGCTATGCAGGACGGCATCCTCGATGCGGTCTTTTTTACTGCGTTTTTTGCTGCCAAGCTTTTCAAAACGCTTGCCCAAGTCTATATAACAATCGAAAAGCATTGCCAGAAAAAACTGCATAAAGGGGATATAATCATTCGCCTGTTCGCACCAACCCTCGGAACTGCGCCGCAGCGCCTCGTAATAATCATTGCGATGTCGGCGAATTTGCCACTCGAAAGAGGCGTATTTGCCGACATCATAGCCTTTTTGATAGAGCAGCAGCAGAGACAGCAGGCGCGACAATCTGCCGTTGCCGTCTGCAAAGGGATGTATGCATAAAAAATCCAATATGACACAAGGAATAAGCAGTAACGGATGGATATCCGCATCGTCCTTCGCATCCATATAAGCAAGGCATAGCTGCTCCATAGCTTTGGGTGTATCCGCCGCCGAAATAGGGCGAAAGCGCACATGTCGCTCCCCTTTCCCATCCACGGCAAGTATGAGATTGTTTTCCGCTTTATAGACTCCTCCGCCTTTTTCCATGATCATGGCATGCAGACGCAATATGCTTGTTTCGTCAAAAGTAATCTGCGTAAAATGCGCATACACCTCCGCCAGCGCGTCACGATAACCGGCGATTTCGGATTCTGCATGGGTTTGGGCTCGGCTCCCCTGCTGTACAATCGCTTTAAGCCTGTCTTCGGTAGTGACGATGCCCTCTATGGCGTTGGAGCTTTCCACTGAAAACAGCTTTGCCAAGTCGACAAGCTCCTCAAAAACAGGCATATGCGCCTGTTTACGTATATCGGCAAGGCGATGCAGGGAGGACAATTCACTGATTTGATTGAGAATGTAAGCCGGAAAGGGCATTTGTTTTAAAAAAGAGTAATCGAATTTACGCATGCTCGTCCTTTCGGAAGCACAGTTGAAAGGGTTCATCTGCCGAATCGTATTGCAGAAGTGTCAGTCCGGCATTCTTTGCCATCCGTATTATATCGCTTTCCGATTGCCCCTCCATTTTCAGGATGCCATAGGAGGTCTGCAGGATATGGTTGGTTTTGCGCTTCTGTTATAGAATAAAATCATAAAAATAGATTAAAGTATCTGCATATAGTTTATGTATTTATATGCAGATTGTCAAGAATATATGCATAGTATTCTATATTTTATATGCAGATACTTTATACTTTAATAAGGTACCCGAATCCCTACTTCTCTATCGCAGTCCATCCCGGCTCTCTGTGTGTTTCTATATGACCAACGCAGTATCTGCATAACTTTTAATAAAAAATATGCAGATATTTTTTTGAATCTGCATATTCTGTTTGTATGGATTGACTTTGTACACACAGCACAAAAAGCCAAAGCCCGATGGGCTTGGCTAAAAGTGACTTACTCCTCTTTGCTGTATTCCAGTATATCCCCCGGCTGGCAGTGCAGCACTTCGCATATGGCGTTGAGGGTGGAGAAGCGTATGGCAGATATTTTGCCGGTCTTGATATTGCTGAGATTCACATTGCTGATGCCGACTTTTTCCGCCAGCTCGTTCAGCGACATTTTGCGATCCGCCATCACCCTGTCCAATCTGAGTATAATTGCCATGGCAACCTCCTTACAGTGTTTCGTCGGACTGCTGCTGCAGCTGACAGCCGTATTCAAAAATCATGCCTAAGCAGTATACCACAATGCACAATATGAGCAGGCTGAAATCAAGGGAAAATCCCCATTTTCCGGTAAATATGCCGGCAAACACGATGCTCATGGCATTGCTCACAAGGAATACCAGCAAAGTAAACAGCCCGATGCGCTTTACCCTTGCCACCACGCTTTGCGCAAAAGGAGAGACACCCTCTGCCATGGTGCGAAAGAGTTTAACCAGCTCGCCAAACAACCCAAAATACATTGCAAAGGCAAGTATTCCGAATGCACAGGCTGTCAGCAGCATATTGAGACCGGGCACTATGCTCACATCGGCGCCGGGCGTAACCATGGTCAGCAGGAAGCTGCCCTCTTTGAGTGAATCGCCAAAGGCGATACGTGCATCCGGGTTGGTGGACAGCACAATAATCGCGATGATCAGTACGCTTGCCAATACGATGCAGGCAATGCGCGCAATCCTGAATATAGCTGCAACATGCTTGCTGGTGGTGCTAATTTTTTGTAATGTATTCATAATCAATCCTCCATGTTTGTTGATGTACTTATCATATCATGGAGATTTATGTTTGTCAACAGTTTTTTAATGATAAACATTAAAAATATTATTTTTATCGTATAATTTTTTATGATTATATTAGAATAGGAAACAATTGCAAATTTTTTGCTGCCTACAACACACGAATCAGCAACATGTAGCAGGCTGTTCCGGCGATAATCGACAGATACATGTTCCTGCGCAGGATCTGCAATAGCACAACCAGCACGGAGGACAACAGAGCCGGCAGACCGAAGGGGTATGCCCGAAAAGAGGTATCGCGCAGGCAGTACACCACAAGTATGGTCATGATGGCAGGAGGGAGCATTTTACCCAGATACTGCATCCCTTTCGGCAGCGGTCTGCTTCCGAACAGCAGGAAAGGAAAGGCGCGCAGCCCCCAGGTAATGAGCGCGATCACGCCGATGGCAGCCATCGTGTACAGCGTATCATGCATTGGAAGTGCCCTCCTTTTCCTCTATGGCTTTGCGCAGGTACAGCAAGGCTGCCAGGCAGGATAGCAGCGAGGGAATCAGGAAATACTCCTTGCCAAACAGCATATAAAAGCCCAGCGCGCAGACCGCAGCGGTCAAAAACGGCAGTTTGGAACGATACTGCTGCCACTGATTGACAACCACAACCAGGAACAGTGCCGTGGCGGAAAACTCTATTCCGCGCAGATCAAAGGGCAGAATATGCCCGGATAACGAGCCGATCAAACAGCCGAGCACCCAATAGAGCTGGTTGAGCAGAGAGATGTAAAAAGCGGCCTTATCCTCGTCCAGCCCTACATCATATTGCAGAGAGCAGAGTATGGAATAGGTTTCATCCGTCAGGCTGAATATCATATAGGGGTAGCGCCATCCCATTTTTCGAAACCTTTCCACAAAGCCGATGCCGTAGAATATATGGCGCGCGTTGAGGAAGAACGCCATCAACGCCAGTGTGGGCAGGGACGCGCCGGATGTCAGCATGGGTACCATCACCAGCTGCATGGAACCGGCATAAATAAACACGGCGGAGACAATGGAAAGCAGCACCCCATAACCCGCATCGCTCATCAGTATGCCAAATGCAATGCCCAGGAACAGATAGGTGAAAAATATGGGAACGGTGTTCTTGATGGCAAATCGAAATTCTTTCATATTGGTCTCCTGTATGGTAAGCGGGATATGGATTAGGGCTTGCGGATTGTTGTGTCTGCGCGCAAGGCTCTGCCGCGGCAGGCTCTCGGTCTATGAGGAGGCTATTTGCACTGCGATTTTTGGTGCATTACAAAACCTTCTTCACCATCACCACATCTTCATTCTGATACGCAATATCAAATCCGTTCTTCAAAAACAAGAGATAGGAAGGATTGTCTGCGGCTATGTCGTCGTACAGTACAGCGATTCCGTTCGCCTTTGCCGCCCGGCAGAGCAGCTGAATACCCGCCGTGCCGTACCCGCGGTTTCGGTATTTTGCCAGGATGATGACATCACAGATATGAATATTTCTTTCTTCGTCGTAATGATAGGCAATCTCGCCCACGTATTGCTGCATATCGGTATCATAGAGATAACGATAATAACGTTGGGATTCGGGTGATTCGAGCCAGGCGTGATACCATTTTTCCCAATGTTCTTTCGGAAACGGAATGCTGCCTCCCCAGGCGGCATTATATGCCATCGTTTCACCGTCTGCCAGCAGCTGCTCTCTGAACCATAAGTCATGGAGCATGGGTTTATAGGACTCTATCATTTCAGCACCTCAGAAAACGAATTTTATCCATTATATCACATAACGGCGTATCCTTCATTTTAAAATTTGTGGTATAAATAAAGGAAATATGAGTTTAGCTATACTTCCTCAGCGGTTTTGGAAAATCCATCTTCTTTTATAAATTTACCTGCCAGTTTATATACCTGATTGCTTTCCTTGCTCTCTCATTTCCAGCTGTTAAGTTCATTTTTAATCAGTTCCGGAAAGTTCCTGCTGATGTCTCTTAAAGCATTGCCCACCGATTTTCTGACATATTCGCTCCTGTCCTCTTTTAATCCGGCTAACCTTCTGATTGCTTCCGTCGGATGTTCTTTAAAATACGGTCTGCTTGTCCAGACTCTTAAACCTTCTGTAACCGCACTTCTTTTGTTGGGGTTTTTATCTTTCAGCCATGCATCCATAACCGCAAGCGACTTTGCTCCAGTGTCATCGTGATCGGCAGGCGCGCGCAAGACCAGCTCTGCCAAGCGCACTATGATTGCTTCGACTTCCGTGCTGTCATATACGGATTCGTATTTTGCATGCGCGATATACTGCTTGAAATAGTCATTTATCAGTATATGTTGCTCCGCCAGACAGGGCAGAATATTCTGCTTTTCGATAGGAAAAAACGCTGCTTTGACGCGCCTTCCCTTTCTTTGATTTTGTTCAATATATCATATTTTTGCTCTTGTGTCAGTATGTTTATCTCGGAACATAATTTTCCACTATAAAAACCGCCCTCACGGACGGTTTTAAAATACAACAACTATTTTTCCAGCTCGCTCAGGGCATCCTCATCTGCAATCAGCACAAAATTTTTGTGCAGCTGCAGTACGGAGGCGGGCACCTGCGGGGTAACAGGGCCGGTAAAAGCCTGTTTTACAATGCCGGATTTGGCTTTGCCGCTGACGAGCATCAATACGCAGTCTGCCTGCATAATGGCCTGTACGCCCATGGTATAGGCCTGCTTCGGCACGCTGTCGTAATCGGCGAAGAAGCGGGAGTTTGCCTCTATGGTGGACGCGGTCAGGTTCACGCAGTTCGTGCCTGTCGGAAAATGCTCTGCCGGCTCGTTGAAGCCTATGTGTCCGTTCAAGCCCAAGCCCAACAACTGCAAATCGATGCCTCCCTGTGCGGCGATGATGTCGTCATAATCCTTGCAGGCTTTTTCGGCATCCTTTTCCAGACCGTTTGGCACGAATGTTTTGCTCTTGTCGATATCGATATGATGGAACAGGTTTTCGTTCATAAAATAGCGATAGCTCTGGTCATTATCCGGCGCCAGACCGCGATATTCATCCAGGTTGACGGTGGTCACTTCGGCAAAGCTCAATTCCCCGCCCTTGTATTTTTCAACCAGGCTCTGATAGGCGCCTATGGGTGTGGATCCGGTTGCCAGACCAAGCACGGAGTTGGGCTTGAGTACGAGCTGTGCGGCGATAAAATTGGCACCGAGGCGACTCATGTCATCATAGTTTTTTGCTTTGATAATTCTCATACAGACCTCTTATCTAAAAAATATTTGACTGCGCCGAGCAAGCCGGCGTCATTGGTATGCTTTGCGATTTTGAAATCCACGCCGCGAATAAAATGCGGCAGGGCGTATTTATGGGCTTCCTCACGGATGCGGTCAAGAAACCATTGTCCCTGGTTGCTGATGCCGCCGCCGATGATGATGGCCTGGGAGTTGAATATGTGCAGCAGGCTCGCCACAGCAATGCCATGATAGCGAAAAAATTGATCCATCACTGCCTGTAGTTTGGGATCTGTCTTGGCGGCGACAAACAAAGCCTCGCCGTCTCCCTCGAAACCGACCTTTTTGGCACTGCGCAGCAAAGCGCGCGTGCTGGCCACAAACTCAAAACAGCCGTTGTTTCCGCAATGGCAATTCTCCTCCGTGCTGCATATCGCCATATGACCGATATTACCGCCGTAGCCCTGTGCGCCGTTGAGGATTTTGCCGTCTATGATGACGCCGCCGCCTATGCCCGTGCCTATGGTATATACCACGGCATGCCGATAACCCCGGGCATTGCCCGACCACATCTCCGCCAGCGCGGCTGCATTGGCATCGTTGAGCGCGGTTGTCGGATACGCCTTGCCGATGGCCTGCGCAATCTCCTTGTCCAGTGCGATGCCCGACCAGCCGGGTATGCTGCCGCAGCCATCGTCCAGGCGATTGTTTTCGCTGTTGATGTCGCCGGTAACCGACAATGCGATGCCGTCTATCCCCTCACCCTGCGCCTGCAGCTCACTGTAAAAGTCCTTGACAGAGTGCAGCAATGTGGTGAGCAGCGGAGTTTGGTAGGCGTCAAAATAGGCATCGTATTTTTTCTTACGGCGTATTTCGCCCGTTTCGGTCACAAGGCCGTATTTGATGGCTGTACCGCCGATGTCTATGCTTAAAAATTGTTTCATGTAGTCACCTGTATGGATGTCGAATTGGGTATAAGGCTATGAGAACAGCGGATTTACAAACCCGCGATGTCTATGCCGAAGGGGAAAGCTGAAAGGGAATGTACGCAAGCGAGATTGATATGTTGGAATATACAGCTTATGCGCAATCGTTGGCTGCCACCCCCCTCCGTCACTTCCGCTGACGCTCCGTTTTTTCTGTTTGGGCTTGTGTGCAGGAATCGGCATATAATTCCTCCTCCGTTTGTTGCTCCAGCTGTTTGCAAAAGCACAAGCCCCGTGCCTCCTTTGTAAAAGGAGGTGGCACGGCGTCAGCCGTGACGGAGGAATTCCTTGGCGGAATATAAAACTTGTATGCAAACACCAGCACCAACCCCTCAGTCACTTCCGCTTCGCTGCAGTGCCAGCTCCCCTTGCAGGAGAGCCTCGCTACGCTCCGATTTTGGAATCAAACTTACCTGCAAGAATCGACGTATAATTCCTCCTCCATTTGTTGCTCCAGCTGTTTGCAAAAGCACAAGCCCTCAGCCGGCTTCGCGCACATGCTGCCTCGCACACCATGAAATAGCGAAAAGGAAGGGAGTGATTCCCCTCCTGTCTAATGTTTATAAATATTTCTTTTCTGCTGCCCGGATCAACGCAATGGATGCTTCCACATTTGGAATGTCCTCCGGAAGCAGGTTTGCCATGGGCAAACGTACGCCGCCGCAGTCGATGCCATCTTTGCGACGCAGGATTTCTTTAATCACAGCATACATGGATGCCTGTCCTTTAAAGAAAGAGAATATGATTTGCAGAATATCACTTTGCAAAGCCTGTGCTTTTTTCATATCGCCGGCTTGGAAAGCATTGTACAGCGCTACAAAGAGATTTGCCATGGCGCCGTAGGTGCCGCCTATGCCGCCCTGTGCACCGATGGAAAGACCGGATAGCAGCTGTTCGTCGGGTCCGTTGAATACCACTTTATCGCCGCCCATGGTCTGCAGGAACTTGAGTATGTCCATCGTGGGCAAGGAGGAGTTCTTTACACCGACCACGCGCGGGTTCTTGCACATTTCCCTGAGCAGGCCTACTGTCAACTCCGTGCCGGCAAGCTGGGGAATATTGTAGATGATAAAATCGGTATTGGGAGCGGCTGCGGAGATATCGTTCCAATATTTGGCGATGGCATGTTCCGGCAGGCGGAAATAGATGGGCGGAATGGCGGCTATCGCATCCACGCCCAGGCTTTCTGCATGTTTGGCAAGCTCCTGGGAGTCACGGGTATTGTTACAGGCAACGTGCGCAATGATGGTGATGCGACCCTTGGCTACTTCCATTACGGCTTCCAGCATGCGCTTGCGCTCTTCCACGCCGAGGTAAATGCACTCGCCTGAGGAACCGCCCACATAAAGACCCTTTACGCCCTGCTTGATCATATGTTCTACCAATGCCTTGGTACGGCTTGCACAGATTTCGTTTTGCTCGTCATAACAAGCGTATAGTGCGGGAATAATGCCATGATATTTGTTCATTCTTTAATCTCCTTTATGGTTATGCTTCTATTTTAGCCCTTAACGGCACCAAGTGCAATACCCTGTGTGAAGGTATTTTGAAACAATACGAATATCAACACAATGGGTATGCTGCCCAGCGCGGCACCCGCCATGATTAGGCCAAAATCGGTGCCCATCTCGGACTGCAAGGTGGCAATACCCAGAGAAATTGAGAAGTTTACACGCTTTACCAGCATAACCAGCTGCAGGAAGTAATCGTTCCATACGTTGATAAATGTGAATATCGCAAGTGCGCCGAACGCGGGTTTGAGCATGGGCATCACAATGCTGGTGAAGGTTTTCAGCTCGCTGGCGCCGTCTATACGACTGGCTTCCATCAGCTCGCCGGGAATGCCCTCGGCAAACTGCTTCATCAGAAAGATACCGAAAGGCCAGCCAACCGTAGGCAGTATCACCGCCCATACGGAGTCATGGAAGCCGAGGAAGCTGATCAACTTTAC
>JBHADM010000151.1:0-12449 GCA_041855045.1 Bacillota bacterium
AATTTTGAATTTCATTTAACAATTTTTACATTTCGTGTTACAATATTATTATACTTGTAAAACTTTTGTTCAACCCAAACAAATGTTTTTTACAAATAAAAATCATTTGATTTCTTATCAATCGTTTTTAGGAGATGGTTACATGAAAAAACAAAATATCGTTGGTATCATACTGTTTCTGGGTACAATTATTGTAGGCAGACTCTATCTCTCTACTCCTGTACTGTTCTTTCGCCTGCTGGCAGGTCTGGGTTTAGGTTATGCCTTAAGCAGAGGAGCAATGGGTTTTGCCGGTTCTGTTAACCGCGCATATCGTTTTGGTTCCACAAAACTGATGCGCATCCTTATGTTCCTTTTTGTGATCACATGTATTGGCAGTGTAGGCTATTTGTTCCAAAGCACAGAAGGTTTTGATCTGTGGGTTAACCCCATTAACTTTGGTCTGCTGCTTGGCGGCACACTCTTTGGCATCGGTATGGCCTTGTCTACTTGCTGCGCATCCGGTGTGTTGACAGATATTGTCAGTGATTTGCCTCGCGGATTGATTACATTAACTTTCTTTGGCATGGGCGTATATGTTGGCTTTCCCTTGCAGAACACTGCAGATTGGATCAACGTATCCTGGTTTACCAGCGGCGGATGGAACGGTGTGTATTTACCCGACTTGTTCCAATGGGACGGTTTGAACGGATATCTCGGAGCCATTGTGCTCACATTGTTATTTGCCGGAATCGTTACACAGTTGAGCTATAAGTATGAAAAGAAGCGTATTGCAGACGGCAAATATCGCGCTGTCCCAAGTGAAGTAGAATCCGATAAGAAGCACGAAGCCATTAACACTCTTTGCCCTACAAAGGCATATGATAAGCTTTTTGTCAGACCTTGGAGCATGGAATTCGCCGCTGTCGCCATCGCAATTATTTTTATTGTGATGATGGGTATTACCAAGGCCGGTTGGGGCGCATCAACTCCATACGGACATTGGTTTGGCCGCTTACTCATACTCTTTGGTATGAGCCCGGAACAGGTTGCTTCTTTTGCGGCTCCTCTGGCTGAAACACCGAATGTTGGTCCTTATACCATGCCGTTCTTCAACCATCCGATCAACGTACAAAACATTGCGATTGCCATCGGTGCCATCTCTGCATTGCTCTTAGCAGGTAAATACACCACAGCTTGGAAAGAAGGCTTTCACCTAAACGGTCTGCAGGCTGTTCAATACGCTTTGGGCGGTTTCCTGATGGGCTTCGGTACAAGATTGTCCAATGGATGTAACGTGGGTGCGCTCTACACCCCTATTGCAAACTTCTCTTTATCTGGCTGGATATTTCTGATTGTAATGGTTTGCGGCGGTGTTCTCGGAAACAAACTGTTAAAAGCAGTATTTATGAAAAAATAACTTCTTTCTATTACTTATACAAAAACTTAAGAGCATCGCCTGCAGAGACGATGCTCCTTTTTATAATGTATTTTTGAATTTAACGTCTTTTTTGTCTTCATGGTGTGGTTGTAGAATTTGTATCACCTGATGTTTGCGTATCCGCATCAGAAGCAGCTGTATTTGTTTTTTCATCCAAATGCTTTGTATCTCTTCCTATCGGGCTGTTTAAACCAAGTTTGCTCCAAACGGTTGCGTTTTCATTAAAAATTGTAATGATTTGTGTTTGCAGGTCCTGGGCTTTTGTCTTTTGTTCCTGCACAGTCGCAAGCAGTGTAGTGTATTCTGCGCTGCCCTGTGTCAGTGTTTTAAGCTTTTGGGTATCCGTTTTTATCTGTGTACGTAATGTCTCAAGCTCTGCGTACAGTGGCTGCGCCTTTGTCAGATCGGCTTTTAAGAGCGTCTTTTCCTCGGCGGTCAGGTTGCTGGCATTATCAATATCTACGTTAAAGAAAGCTGCAATGCTTTTACTTCCTTTTCGATTTTGTTTAAACTGCGACTTATTTTCGTTTTTTTGAGATTTTTGCTCTTTATTGTGGCCTTTTGGAATTTGCATTTCTGTACCGGAACTTTCGTTTGTATTCGCAAACTGCTGTCCGTTGGAACCTTTTCCTCGACGACCAGCCGAGGTTTGTGTTGCGCTGGCAACGACATCGGTATCGGCTGCGATAGTTCCCGTTTCAGTTGCATAAGCATAGTTTACGCTGCCTGCGAAAAGTAGTATTGCAGCTGCAAGTGATAATATCTTTGTTTTTTTCATGTGATAATCCTCTTTTCTTAATTATACTCGATACAGAGCGCTTTGCTCTTTATCTTGAGTACAGTATACCGAAAGAGTTGTGTAAAAATCTCCTTAAATCCGTGAAAGAATAGAATGAAATTTGCGGCAAAATTGCGGTAATCGCTCACTCACATAACGCTTGAAAGGCAAACTACATTCTAAGCCCTTTTGCTTATAATGGAAAACGAAATATAAAACAGGTTTCATTTTCATTTGACGTAACATTAATAGCGCCCTGATGTTTTCGCATAACCTCATACGCGATAGACAAGCCTATGCCGAAATTCCCCCCCTCTCCTTTATAGAAACGTTCGAAAATATGCTCCAGCTCTTCTTTAGGAATCATTTTTCCGTCATTTGCAATAGAAAGGCTCACGACTTTGTCTTGTTTTATGCATACTACATCAATTCTACTTTGAGCATAGCGAATTGCATTGGAGAACACATTCATAAGCGCTCTTTCAATCTGTTTTTCCATACCCAATATAAGCACGGTTTGCTCTGGAAAACCTATATTCAGTTTAATCTTACGCTTATCTGCTTCTGCTTTGATTTGTCCTATGCACTCATATACCAATTCTTTGATATCAAAAGCTTGACGCTGTTGTTCCACCGAATCGCTGTCCAGCTTTGACAAAAATAAAATTTCATCCACAAGCGCAGACATTTTATCGCTTTCTTTCAGAATAATGGAAGTTGCCCTATCCTCTTCAACAACGCGCTGCTGCATAGCTTCTGCGTATCCCTGAATAGACATAAGCGGTGTGCGAAGCTCGTGGGAAGCATTTTGAAAAAACTGTATTTGACTGGTCTCTGCCTTATCAATCATAGTAGACATTTCCTGCATAGTACCCGCAAGTTCATTAAACTCTTGATACGGAAGTCTGTCCAAGGGTGCAATCCGTTCTCGATTTCCTATCTTACGCAAAGTGTTTTTCAGTTTTTCCATAGAATTTTCGATATTGCGTACCATGCCAAAAATAATAAATATAGCAAGTATACTAAACACAAACATCAATATCATTAAAATTTGATTCACCATATCCAAAAAAGACTGTATGAGTGTAATATCCGCATAGGCCAGTATGATGTATTTTGTATCGCTTGGTGTTTGACGAGTAACGGCCTTATCTTCAAAGTTTCCATTAAAGTTTTGCATACGAACATAGTAGGTACTCTCATCCACCTTTATTTTTGCAGTTTGTGGAATGGTAAAATCCACGTTACTGATTTGAAGCTGGGCAAGAATATCCCGTTCTATGGCACGCTTCCCCTGCTGATTGCCTTGTGTAGCAGGGTATACAATCACAGCGGATGCATCCATAATAAAATGATTTACCTCTACAATTTGATTGCGTCTGGAACGTTTCTGCGGCGTTTGTCGATTGCTATTCCCTGCTTCCTTATAAAACTCCTCATAATACTGCATTTCATCACTCAGTTGTTTAAAGGAAGTGGTGTCAATATAATTCTGTACCGAAAAATTAAACACCAAAAGAATGATAGCCAGACTGCAGATAATGAGCAGGGAGGGAACAAATAATAATTGTATTTTTAATTTTGCTGACTTTTTCATATTTCGTTATTCTCATTTAGTTTAAAACCAAATCCCCATAAGGTTTCTATATTTGTTCTGCTTTGTGCAAGTGCTAATTTTTTGCGGATGCGCTTAACAATATCGTCTGTAACACGAGTTTCAACTGCCTGATCGTATCCCCATATTTCATTTAACAACTCTTCTCTGGAAACGGCTTTGTTCTGATTTTGCAATAGATACAGCAGTACGGCATACTCCGTATTGGTAAATTTGATTTCCTGTTGATTGCAAAACGCTGTTTTCTGCTTTGGATTCATAGCAATGTCTGCAAAAGAAATATCTTCGCTTGGCGCGTCTGCCCTGTATTTGTCCAAGCGTTTAAACAAAGCTTTTACACGCATAGTAAGCTTAATTGCAGAAAAAGGTTTCGTAAAGTAATCATCTGCTCCCAAAGTAAAGCCTGTAATATAATCCGCATCGCTGCCGCGTGCTGTCAGCAAAATAATCGGTACATCACATTGATTTCGTATGGTAGAACATACCACAAATCCATCTGTACCAGGCATCATGACATCCAGTATAACCAAATCAGGCTCCTGTTGTTCAAATGCTTTCAGGAGTTCATCCCCGTTTGAAAAGCTATGCACATCATACCCCTCTTTTTTCAAAAAAGAGTGCAACAATTCCCTGATATTCGCTTCATCGTCAGCGATATAAATTATTTTGCTCATTTTGACCCCTTAATACGACCGACACTCGTTATTTATCACTATTATATGCATAATACACGAGGAAATGCAAGTTAAGTATTATTTTCATTATCGCTTCGGGAATAAAACAATGCATATACTCGTTAATATAGTATAAAAGATAAAAGAGGTGATAACATGCGTCGAATTCTTTCTGTGCTTCTATTATTTGTACTATGCTTTACCGTTCTTACAAATGGTGCAAACGCCAGTGAATATAATCCGTTTTTTGGATTTACAAACAACTGCCATAATACCGGAATCTTGACACCTTCCGTATTTAACCCGAATATTGACACCTATCTGCTTACCGTTGGTTCTTTCGTAAACGGCGTAACCTTAAGCCCTCAATATGCAAATCCTGCCGAATATCACGTGAAAATCAATGGTGTTGTGACTCAAAACGGAGCGGAAAGCCCTGTCATTCAAATGAGTAACACCACCAGTACTGCGATTATTGAAGTGGTTGGCAACAATGGATTCTATAAGAAATATACCGTTTATGTTCAGCGTCGACCCAGCGAGCGCAGAACAAGGCTATCAAGCGGCTTTATTGAGCCTTACTATAAAGGAAACAACCTGCGAGTTAAAGCGGATTTAGTTAATGTAAAATACAGTTACGGCAATGTCAGCACCTTTATTAACGAGACCTCCGCAATGTATGACCATGCCGTCGATGCAAACTGCATATTCTATTATGGAACAATGCAAAATCCCATCCGCGCAAAAGATGCCAATGAATTTTTAGCCAACTATCAAAGCGCGGGAAGCAATTTATATCGGATCATGTATTTGGAAGATAGGATCATCGCCCTATTGCCTTATCAGAGTGATTGAAACACAAAACCGATTCCTCCTTGGGATAAACCGGGAGGAGTTTTTATGTCTTGCTGATACACGCATATTTTGGTAGAATGTAACGGATGTCAGTAAAAAATAATTCGGTTTTTTTGTAAGAGGTTAAGGATGAAGAAAACAATCATTGTAATGCCGGTCGCAAATGAGGAAGAAAGCATGGCTACTGTTTTAGATGAAATTTTATCTTTGCCATATGATAATTTATTTGTTTATCCTGTGTTGGACGCCTACTCAAAAGATAATACACAGTCCATTGTAGAAGAGTACGAAAAAAGTACCAGTCGAGTAAAATGTATTTTTCATTCTCAATCCAAAGGTGTGGTCAGCTGCTATTTATACGGATTCCAAAAGGCACTGGAAGACGGTGCAGAGCAAATCATCGAAATGGATGGCGGCGGAAGTCACCAGCCCAGCCAAATACCTCTGTTTATTTCTAAACTTGAAGAAGGTTTTGACTGCGTTTGGGGTTCCCGATTTTGTAAAGGTGGCGGACTGGAAAATCAGAGCTTGTACCGGAAGGTTCTGAGTAAAGGTGGGACGATTTTGGCAAACCTGGTGCTGGGTACAGGTTATGATGATATGACCAGCGGATTTGAAGCATTTCAAGCGAATATATTAGCCAATATGCATCTGGAGCATTTTTTATCCAAAGGGCATATGTACCAAACAGAGATGCGCTACTATTGCCGAAACCTTAATACCATTGAAGTGCCTATACATTACATTGGAGGCAGCTCTACATTAAAAGCAAAATCCGTAATAGAGGCATTAAAGATTCTATTTCAATTGAAAGCTCACGAGACGGTTATTTGGAAAAAGGACAAACACACATGATAAACAATCTCATCCATATTATTTTCATCTATTATCGTTTCTATGCGATCATGATCCCGATTTTCCTCATTGGTCTGCTTATATTTCGTTGGTTTCAAAACAAATATCGTACGCATTTCGGTACAAAAAAAACACTTATTATACTCCTATCTTTGTTTTTGCTTTGCGGTTTTACAAGTCATTTTTTCACAAGAGTTGTATTTCAAGAAGACACTGTAAAAATCGATTTATCGGAATCTAATTACCCTGATGAGGTCATTTCGCTTATCAAAGTTTCCGGCAATGGATACAAGGCCTCTGCACTTTTAAATACTGAACTCACTAAAAAAGGAGCCTCCGTTTTATACTTTCGATTGCCGATTGGTATACAAAGATCAATTCATTTGTATACAGGAGACTCAGATGCCCCAATTAATATGGAATACATTTCTGACGGTATAGCGTATCATGAAAGTATAGATCCTTCAATAAGGGAATATGGCTCAGACGGTGTTCGTATTGCAGACTCTGCAATAAATCGTGTTCTAATCGACTTCATACAACGATGTATGATTACATTCATGCTTGTTGTTAGCATATTTTTACTATCGCTCTATGCAATCAAAAATATGATACTCTCCGATAAACTGAAACAGCAAATCACGCAAAACAGATATGGTATCTTTTGTTTGCTCTTTCTATTGTTTCAGCTGTATGGTACCAAGGCATCAAAGATTGTTCCTTGGGCTGCATCCTCCTATGTGTTAAACTATAGTCAGGGCTTTGGTTCCCGTTTTATGATAGGTAGCCTTCTTCGACTGTTTACCGGGGAGTATGTGAGTGTTGCTAAAGCTGAATTGTTTGTATTGCTTCATCTTGTTCTGCTATGCATTGTGGTAGCTTACCTGATTAATTTTCTAATAATAAAAAGCAATTACCAAAAAACAGTTGTGTTTTTGTGTTTGCTCTATTTAGTATCCCCAGGTGGTCTGGCTTCATATTGGAACGATGTAAATCTCGGTCGATTGGAAATGTATAATTTTGTATACACACTAATTGCGATCATTGTCTTCCAAAGAATACGAAACACCCCCATAAAATATATTTTCCTCGTATTGTTTTCATTGTTTAATCTTGCCATTTATCAAGGCTACATCTTTTTGCATTACGCGCTGATAGCATTAATTATGTATATTGACTATCACGAACATAAAGATTACAAGTTTTATTTTGTGTACCCACTGCTACAGTTTATAATCACATGTATCGGATTTTTAATATTTCAATTTTTCACAAATACCAACTTTGCTGATTTTACTGAAATGGTGGCTTATATACGCCAAAACAGCCATCTGGAAATCAACCCTTTACCTTTACGTTTTGAGTATTTTTCAGAATTCAGCGAATCCTACCGACTTGTTGAAGAGCACATCAGTGGTATTAATCAACCAAGATTAACGGTGTTGATGAACTTAGTCATACTGTCCCCAATGATTTTGATTCTTGCCAGCATATGGTACGATTCCATGAAAGAATTTAAAAAAAAGAATCTACTCTGTTCTCCTTATCTACTTCCTTTACTGTTTGTACTTAACACACTTCCGCAATTTCTACTGAACGTGGATTGGGGCAGATGGTTCTCTGTTGTTTTCCTGTATCTATTTTTTGCTACACTGTATATGCATTATAAAGCTTATCCGGAAATGCTTTCGGTTTTCAAAAAAGCTGACTCTTATTTTGCAAAACATCCTATGATGGTTGCTTTGATCCTTCTCTTCATTGCTGCACTCTCCAAATTCCAGGAGATAGGTATGTTGAAAGAAGCACAAAATATCTTAAGCACGATTGGTTTATTTTAGTTTTGGAGTACACGAATGAAATATTTAATTCTCGGCGCCGGACCTTCGGGACTGGCATTTGCAAATACTTTGTTGGATTTGGGCTGTGATGATTTTCTGGTTTTGGAGGCCGCCCATGAAGCGGGCGGTCTTTGCCGATCGGAAACCGTGGATGGCTCACCGCTGGATATAGGCGGAGGTCACTTTTTAGATGTACGCAATCCAGAAGTATGTGAATTTCTATTCCGCTTTATTCCAAAGAAAGAATGGAATCATTTTCATCGCGACAGTAGGATATCTATACACAACACCTTAATTGACCATCCGTTTGAGGCCAATATCTGGCAGCTGGACATGGATAGTCAAGTAGAATATTTATTATCCATTGCCCAGGCGGGATGCAATATCGGCGAAGAAAAGCCCACTGAATTTGTAAAATGGATTTATTGGAAACTAGGTACAAAAATTGCAGAAGACTACATGCTTCCCTACAATCAAAAGATGTTCGGAGAGAATCTTAACCAGCTTGGCACCTATTGGTTAGAAAAATTGCCCAATGTCAGTTTTAAGGATACCCTGCGTTCCTGCTTAATGCATCAATTTTTTGGTAAACAACCAGGACATGCCGAGTTTTACTACCCAAAAGAATACGGCTATGGCGAATTATGGCTCCGTATGGCTACTCGCTTGGGTGATAGGATAATCTATCAGAAAAAAGTAGATGAAATAGACTTCAAAAAGCGTATTGTGACAACTATACACAAGGAAGATTTTCATGCAGATGTTATTGTCAGCACTATACCGTGGTCAAGCATAAAAAAACTGCACAATATGCCGCAGGAACTGCAGGAGAGAATACAGGAACTGAAACACAGTTCTGTTGAAGTGAAGTATTCCCCGGAAACACTACCCAGTGATGCACACTGGATTTATTACCCCAATCCAGATTTAAGCTATCACCGTATCCTATTAAGACATAATTTCTGCCCCAACAGTAAAGGCATATGGATGGAGACTAATACTGACAGAGTAGATACCGCTGACAACAGCAGTCACTTTCATCACACGAATCCCTACGCATATCCGTTAAACACGCTGAATAAGCCGGAAATCATGCAAAAATTATTGATATGGACAAAAACACATCAAGTATATGGCTTAGGCAGATGGGGCGAGCACGAGCACTTTAATTCTGATGTTTCAGTAGAGCGCGCTATGAAAATGGCTCAGCATTTTGAAGGATAAGTAAGTATTTCAGCAAATCACCCGTAAAATATTACAGGTGATTTTTTTACAATACTACAAAATCATTGTATAATGGAATCTATAAGTTACAGATAGAAAGCGAGTTCAAAACAGCGTATGAAAACAAGAACCAATGAGGAGTTTACCAGCCTATACCTGAGTCAGTCTTACCAGGATTCTTGGGAAGACTATCAGTTGTCTATAAAAAGGGAGAAATTCCCCGTATGGGATTATGTCCTACTTACCGCAAGTAACGAGCATCAGGCGGATATTTTTCGTATGCAGCTGGATTTGCGCAAAAAACACCTGCCAAATAGAACCAGATTTGTGGTTTTGCCTGATGAGCAAGGTAAACGAGTGGGCAGCGGCGGCGCTACGCTTTCTGTTCTAAAATATATTCGCAGCCATGAACCCGCATTTAATGGACTGCGTATTTTGGTAATACACTCCGGTGGCAACAGCATGCGTATTCCGCAATACTCTGCATTAGGAAAGCTGTTTTCCCCTGTTCCTCATCTACTGCCCGACGGAAGAGCTTCTACCCTATTTGACGAACTCATCATCGTGATGAGTTCCTTAGCAAGCCGTATTGAAGAAGGTATGCTGCTTGTTTCCGGCGATGTATTGCCCTTGTATAATCCTTTATTGGTGGATTATAACGGCAAGGATGCTGCTGTTATCAGTTTTAAAGAAAAGGTGGACATTGCACAAAATCATGGCGTATTTTTGTCAGATATAAATAAACACGCACATGTAAAGGCATTTTTGCATAAAAAACCTGCTGCCGAATTGCAAAGGTTGGGCGCCGTAAATGAGCAGGGTTATGTGGATATTGACATCGGCAGTGTTATATTCAGCAAGGAAATTTTAAATTCACTCTATGGATTAATCAGCGTGGATGGTGTATATTCGCAAACCCTATATGAGAAATATGTCAACGATACCGTAAGACTATCCCTGTATGGTGACTTTCAATACCCTATGTCCAGTTCATCCACTCTGGAAGAATTTTTACAGCAGGAGGCAGAAGGTGAACGTTGCGAAGCCCTGATTGAAGCACGAAAAAATTTATGGAAAGCACTTCGCCCCTATCATATGAAAATTATGCGGGTAGCACCTTCTAAATTTATTCATTTTGGAACAAGCAAGGAAGTTTTGGATTTATACTGTTCACATATAAACCACTACAAAGACTTGTTCTGGTCAAAGCAGGTAAATAGTTCCGTGGAAGCAGATGCCGCCGCCTATCACTCTGTATTGTCTGTCAAAGCAAGTATTGGAAAATCCTGTTACATAGAAGTAAGCTATGTGCAGGAAAATGCAAAAATCGGAAATAACTCCATGCTCAGCTATATAGATATACATGGCGGGACAAGAGTCCCGGATCATGTAGTAATGCACGGATTAAAGCAGAACAATGCAAAATTCATATGCAGAATATATGGTATAACCGACAATCCCAAAAAAGACAGCTTCTTTGGACTATCCTTACGCAATAATATTTGCACACAATATCAAATTGAAGAATCTGCAATATGGGATGCTTCAGATGAAAAAAACCTATGGAATGCCAAACTATATCCTGAGTGTGATACCATCAGAGAAGCTGTGGATTGGGCATGCAGAATCCATTCTATTGCCACGCAGACAGATGCTGAAGAATACGTACAACATTGGCTCCAATGCAAGCGCAAGTCCTTAAAGGAAGGATTTGCGGATGCGGATACACGCGCTATTATTGAGTGGCATAATCGCATGGAAGATTTGGTACATATGAATAATATTCATAAACAAATACTTCAAATGAAAAATGCAGATGAACAGAAAAACACACTTCTATCTTTAAGCAAAATTCAAAAAGAATGGCTTAGTGAACAATTAAAACAATCCAATTTTTTAGATAAGATGCGTTTGCTGTATTATGTCAGTGTTTCTCTTGGTGCACAAAACGGCGATAGTTATAAGGTAGAAGCCTTTAAAGTCCTACAGCAAGAAATATTATATCATGCAAAAAAGAACTTAGAGGAAAATACATATCTTCGCATTGCTTTGGAAAGCTGCGAAATTAATCTTCCACTCAGAGTAAACTGGGGAGGTGGGTGGAGCGACACCCCTCCCTACTGTTTTGAACACGGTGGAACCGTAATCAATGCTGCCATCAAATTGCGCGGAAAAAAGCCCTGCAAGGTTATTATACAAAAAAGAAAAGATAATAGAGTTGCTTTCGCCAGCCTGGATATGGATGTATATAAAGAATTTACAGATATTAAAAGCTTGCAGAATGTGGGCAATCCTTCTGATCCTTTTGTACTGCATAAGGCCGCTCTTTTAGCTTGCGGCGTGATTCCCATGCAGGGTGGCGATTTAGAAAAGATACTCCAGCGCTTGGGTGGAGGCATATATATTAATACAGAGGTTGTGGATGTTCCTAAAGGGAGCGGACTGGGTACAAGCAGTATATTGTCAGCAGCATGTGTTACAGGCTTATTTCAGTTTTTTGGATTGAAGTACCAAGAAAAAGATGTCTATGAGCGCGTGTTATGCATGGAGCAGCTGATGTCCACAGGTGGAGGTTGGCAAGATCAAATCGGAGGCATGATTGACGGTATAAAATACACGCAAAGCATGCCGGGCATACAACAGAAATTGACTGTTTCCAAACTAAAGCTGCAAAAAAACACGCTACAGGAATTGAATCAACGATTCTGCCTTGTTTATACTGGACAACGTAGACTGGCAAGAAATATACTGCGCGATGTGATCGGTAATTATATAGGGAATCATCCCGACAGCATATATGCTTTGAATGAAATCCAAAAAATAGCCGCGCTGATGAAGTTTGAGCTGGAGAGAAATCATGTAGACGCCTTTGCAGAGCTTTTGAACGAACATTGGAAACTCAGTAAAATGATTGATCCCGGCAGCAGCAACACTCTTATTGAGCAGATTTTTGACTCCGTTAATGATTTAATTAAAGGTAAAATGATATGCGGTGCCGGTGGCGGTGGATTTTTACAAGTGATATTAAAAAAACACGTTACAAAGACAGAGTTGCAAAATAGACTAAAAAATATATTCCATGACAGCAGCATAGATGTATGGGACTGTGAGTTGCAGTAAATAAAAACCCTTTTTACATAATGTATTTTACTGTATAGCATAAAAAAGGCTCTATACTATCAGTTGGGGG
>JBHADM010000152.1:0-2877 GCA_041855045.1 Bacillota bacterium
GAAGCCGTTTCTATTGCGGTAGAAAAGGCTGCCGGAAAGCTTTGTATCCTCTATATACAGAGATCCGTTGTCCAGCTCTGTCTGGAAATTTGCAAGCTGAAAGCCCTCTATATATACGTTACCGTTGCCGCCTTTCAGCGTAATTGATACGCCATCGGGAATCGTCAGTGTTAAATCGGGCATATTGTGCCGAAATAGGTTGAACCAGCGGAAAACATTGCTTTTGTGCGTGTAGCGCAAGATTCCGTCTGTAAGCGTAGCGGAATATTGATGCGACTGGCTTTCTTCATATGTTATCGTGGTACTGTCGTCGTCGGATTTGACAAAATGTATGTTGTCAAACGCCTCATCAATTTCTATATTTGTTACTTTTTCTTCAAAGCGCAGGGTCTTTTTTTCCATTTCTTCCTTCTTTTCGAGGTTTTCCAGACGAAATCCACTGACTGCATAGGCGATAAGCATCAGCGCTATGCCGACAGCTATCAGCAAAACAGAGGATTTGAATTTTCGTTTCATTCCTCATCACCTCTTAATTTGGATACTAATTTGTCTTTGATAATGCGGAAGCCCAATCTGGTTTTATCTACCACGTAGCTCAACCCGCGAAAGCCGGGAGCGAGTATAAGCTTGCTCAGACCGCCGAACAGCAGAGCTGCTCCCAAAGCGAAGAGCGCACCGCCAAAGCTTGCCTGAAACAGCAATACGACGGCTGCGATCAAAGCGGCTACGGCAGCAATCGCGATGGCAGCCACGCCGATACCCAAACCGAACACGGTAAAAACCAAAGCCATCAACAGTCCAAACCCGGTCATCAGCAAGGGAAACCAAAGTGGAAATGTCAGCAGAAACAGCAGGGGTTTGAAATTGGTGCTGCCGCTTTTTTTCGTATGAATGTTGGCACGCACCAGCTCAGGTATGCTGCGCTCCTGAAAGGTGTTGTTTACGATATCGTTTATATTGCCGAGGCGAGCAACCGCTTCCTCTTCCGTCATGCCGATTTCGACATAGTCGGCTATGAGCTCTTCATAGTAGGCGATCGTCTTTTCCACCTCGTATGCAGGCAAAGACTGCAGTCTTTCCCGCAGGCTTGCAATAAATTCGCGCTTGCTCATTTGTTATGTTCCCCTTCTGCAATGTAATTATAAATCTGCATGACTGCCTTCCATTGGTGTAGAAATAGAGCAATCCTTGCTTCGCCTTGGTCGTTGATCTGATAATATTTGCGCAGCCTTCCGTTGTGCTCCACACTGTGCACCTTGACCATATTCGAGGTTTCCAGTCGGCGCAGTATGGGGTAGAGCGTGGACTCTGTAATGCCCAAAAATGCGGGTAGGTCGCGGGTTAGCTGATAGCCGTAGGATGGCTTTTTTTGCAGGAGCTTTAGCACACATACCTCCAACATACCTCGTTTTAGTTGTACATCCATCAGACACCTCCCACACATAATATTGCGTGTACACCTATATTATATATAGCATAGTATTATGTGTCAACAATTATTTTTGTTTTTTATTATTTTTTTCGTAGGATCTGCAATCAGGGAAAAGCTATCCTTTTGGTTGACACTGCAAGGCGCGTACTCTATAATAAGTATAAGTTTATGTATTTATACCTAATATATTTATTTTTTATACAAATATCAGAAAAGGAGTTTTTATGAAATACGGTATTTTTTATGCCTATTGGGAACGCCAGTGGGCGGTAGACTATGTTCGCTTTATGAAAAAAGCCAAGGATCTCGGCTTTGATATTATGGAGATACAGTGCGCAGGGCTCACGGAAATGAGCGAGGACGATATCAAAAGATTGGTGGATGCCAAGCATAAGTACGGCATAGAGTTGACCGCAGGTTATGGTCCCAGCGCCGATCAGAGTATGGCGTCCGATGATGCCGCTGTGGTAAAAAACGGATTGGAGTATTGGAAAAAGACGTTCAAAGTTTTCCAAAAGCTCGGCATTACACAGGTGGGCGGCGGGCTGTACGGCTATTGGCCTGTGGATTACAGCAAGCCCATAGATAAGGAAAAAGACCTGCATAACAGTATACAGAATATGAAAACGTTGGCCAACATTGCATTGGAGCACGGCGTTGTAAACTTGGGAATGGAGGTGCTGAACCGCCATGAGGGCTATTTGCTTAACACGGCTAAGGAAGCCCGTGCTTATGTAGAGGCTGTCAATAAGCCAAATGTAAAAATCATGTTGGACACCTATCATATGCTGCTGGAAGAAGACAGCTTTTACGATGCCGTATGCACCGCAGGAGAATATCTGGGTCATGTGCATGTTGGTGAAAACAATCGCAAACTTCCCGGTCAGGGTAAGTATGTGCCGTGGGACGAGCTTGCCAATGCCCTGCATGAGATACATTACACGGGCACAGTGGTAATGGAGCCTTTCGTGATACACGGCGGCCAAATCGGCCAGGACATCCGTATCTGGCGTGATTTGATAGACGATCAAAGCGATGACAGGTTGGATGCCGACGCCAAACAATCCTTAGTTTTCCTGAAGCACAAGATGGAGCGTTAAAATGTCGACACATGCATACTTACTTGCCTATGATATCGGTACATCCGGTACCAAGGCATCCTTGTTTTCCGTCGAGGGCAAATTGATTGCCTCCGCAACGGAAGGCTATCCGGTTTATTTTGAGCAAGGCGGTGTCTGTGAACAAGAGCCCGAGGATTGGTGGAGGGCAGTCGTGCAGGCTACCCATCGTTTGGTGGCAGGCATCGATGTGAAAGCCATCAAAGCGCTTTCCTTCTCCGGGCAGATGATGGGATGCCTGCTTGTGGACAAGCAGGGCAAAGCCTTGCGCAGATCCATTATATGGTCGGATACCCGCGCCAAAGAGCAGGAAAAACAGCTGATAGA
>JBHADM010000153.1:0-7291 GCA_041855045.1 Bacillota bacterium
AATGATATTCGGTATGATATACCTAAAGAAAATAAATATCAGCTTTAATGTAAGAGTTGTTTTAGGTTTGATTTTGGGTGTTATTTTTGGATTGATCCTGCAATTTGCCATTTCGGATAAGGGATCGGTTGGCTCTGCCATGTCTTGGATTTCCGTAATAGGAAGTGCCTATGTAAGATTGTTACAAATGATTGTAATGCCTCTTATTTTTGTTTCAATTACGAAGGCCATCGCAACACAGGAATCGGGTATGGGAAAATCAGCCGTTAGAATTCTGGCCGTATTGTTAGTAACAGTGTTTATCAGTGCCATAATTTCAAGTTTGATTTCAGTTGGATTTGGCTTAACTGCAGAAGGGCTTAACCAGGGTGATGCAGAGATAAGCAGAGGCGCATCGTTGATTCAAAGACAAGAATCCTTCGAAAGTACAACAATTCAAGAAAAGATTTTAGAAGTAATACCTCGAAATCCGTTCTATGCATTTACCGGACAAGGAGCAAATGCTACACTATCCGTTGTGTTTTTTGCTTTATTTGTAGGTTATGCAATTAATGTGCTTAGAAGAAAGAAGAGTGCAAACGGGGATTCTTTGGTACATGCATTAGATGTTTTATCAGAGCTTGTATTAAGAATGGTACAGGTTGTATTGAGAATAACACCCTATGGTGTTATGGCGATGATGGCCAATATTGCTGCAACCTCAAATTTCGCTCAAATGTCAAAATTGATAGTGTTTATTGGTGCAAGCTATGCGGCAATCTTAGCTATGTTCATAGTTCATGGAGTTCTGCTGGCTGCCGTAGGATTGAATCCAATTAAATTCTTTAAGAAGAGTTTACCAAACTTGTTGTTTGCATTTACATCAAGATCAAGTTCCGCTACTTTACCTATAACAGTAACAAATTTGGAAAAAAATATGGGGGTACCTGAAGGAATCGCAAACCTGGCGGGAAGCTTGGGTACTTGTATCGGACAAAATGGTTGTGCGGGAGTTTATCCGGCTATGTTGGCAGTAATGATTGCACCGACACTTGGAATCAATCCCTTGTCAGTAGAATTTTTACTAAAATTAGCTTTGGTCATTACAGTCAGTAGTTTCGGAATTGCAGGCGTTGGCGGTGGCGCTACATTTGCGGCAATAATAGTTCTTTCAACAATGGGATTCCCAATCGAGCTTGCAGGTTTGTTGGTTTCGATTGAGCCATTGATTGATATGGGAAGAACAGCTCTAAATGTAAGCGACTCTTTAGTAGCGGGAACAGTTGCTGCAAAATTGGGCAAAACTGTCGATCTTGAAGTATATAATAGCAATGAGGTTATTCAGTAGCTATAGGAGGAGGAATAAAAATGATCATTGAATTGGATCAAAAAATAGTAGAAAATTTAAAGAAGAAAAATGTATCCAATATTACAGTGGAATTAGAGGGCTGTACGGCTTGAGGTTCCGGAGAAGTTACTCCAATCGTGTTATTGGAAAGTCCCTTAGATAAGAATATTGACGACTATGATCTATATACAGCTTCAGGTATTAATGTATATGTAGATTGTAGAATTATTGCCAAAAATGATACCATAAAAATAGAATATAAAAAGATTTTATTTGCAGAAAAATATGTTGTCAGCGGTGTTATAAATTAATCGGATTAGGTAATAAGAGTCGTTCAATTTACATGAATAAAGTCGCTTAGGAGATTTCTTATGCGACTTTTTTATAAAGATAATTGTTAAATGAAGCGAAGGATTTATTTTGTTGGATGGAAGTTAATTGAAGCGTAAGAGGCACATTAAGAAAAAATGTATGTATAAAAAGTTTTTTTGATATAATTGTTTCGCACAAATTATATCATATATTTGATGTAGTACTACACGGTTTAATAAACTGGAAATTATATATGATGAATGCTGCGATATTGGATGCGAGCGAGTTGTTTTAGATTTGGCGAAAGCTGGAGAAGAAGGGGAGAGCAAAATGGTTTAAGGTGGGGAATCGCTCTGGAAACCAATCTGATCAATAAGCTCCTGAAAAACCGATATGATAGTTAAAATAATAATTAAAAATCGACTGGAAATTTGAAAAGTATATCTTTATTATGTCATTCTAATATGTACTCAAACGATTACGCAATTAACGTTTACAAAGCATGAATTTAATCGTAGAAAAAATTCGTTCTCTCCATTTCTGCAGCCAACAGGAAACTTCTCTTCCATTGACAATCTGCAAAAATAATGTACCATATAGATAAAGAATATCAACAGGAGGACTGTTATGGAAAAAGTCAAATGGGGCGTATTGGGCGCGGCAGCCATAGGTGAGTCGAATGTGTTTGAGGGTATGCAGCAGGCAGTTAATTGTGAAATGTATGCCATCGCGAGCAGAAGCGCCGAAAAAGCGGAGCGGTTTAAAGAAAAATACGGATTTACGAAAGCTTATAGTAACTATGATGCCTTGCTTGCAGATCCGGAGGTGCAGGCTGTATATATTCCTTTACCGAATCATCTGCATCATGAGTGGAGCATCAAGGCCATGCAGCATGGTAAGCATGTGCTTTGCGAAAAGCCCTTGGTGGCAAACGAGCAGGAAGCGGAGGAGCTTTTCTTTACCGCACAGCGGAATCATGTGCATTTGATGGAAGCCTTTGCCTACCTGCACAGCCCCTTTATTAAAGCGCTGCAGGAAGAAGTGAAGAAGGGAAGCATAGGTAAACTGTATCTGATAGATTCTTCTTTCTTGATTCCTACGCCATCTGCGGACAATATCCGCATGCGCAAGGAAATGCTTGGCGGTAGTGTATATGATTTGGGCGTGTATACCTGCAGTTTGAGCTTAAGTTTGATTGATGGAGAACCAAATAATGTGAAAGCCATTGCCAGTTACAATCAGGACGGTATCGATTTGTTAAGTGCCGCTATTCTGGAGTTTGATGATGGGGTAAAGGCAACTATGCAATGTGGTATGGCTTTGGCGGATTGTGGCAGTACCCGCTTTGACCGCTTCGTATTGCACGGCACCGAAGGCTATATCACTTCATCCAACTTTACATTTAATGGAGAGGGTGAACTGCATTATTCCGTACATCGCTATGACGGAAGCGTGGAAAATAAAACCATATTCTGTCCGCAAAACTATCGATTGGAAGTAGAACAGCTCGGCAGATGCATATTGGATGGAGAAAGCCCTACTGTAACTGCAGAATTTTCGCTGCGCCATATGAGGGTTTTGGATAGAATACTGCTCGCCATGGAATATGCGAAACAATAATATTACAGCATGTCGAAAATCCCCTATACATCAAGATGAGTGTGCCAATATTGAGTAATTGGGGATTTTCTTACTGCAATGACTTGAAATAACTATAGGGTATGGAATGCATATTCCGATTGTATACAGCAGTCTTTCAGGTAACACCAAACGCCTGGGGAGCATCTGTATCGCTCTTTGGCGTTGAAAAACGGTGAGTTCAACTCTGTGCAGGCTGCACAGAACTGTAATGGCGATGTTAATTTGTCGGGATTTTGGACAAATCGCGGTGCCTGTGACAAGGCGGCAACCGTCTACCTAAAAGCCTTGCATAACAAAAAACTGTTTCTTTTCGATACGGCAGGGTTTGGAGAAAGCAAAGCCTATTATAAAAGTATATTGCAACGCACGCAGAAAAATGTTCATTTTTCTGTGCAGCTAATTGGTATATTTATGTGCCGTGGGCAAAGGGGAAGCCGTGCACAGCAGAAATATGAACAGATGAAGAAAGATCTTTTTTTGCGCCTATATGCTGCGTAACTTTGAACGCGCGTTGCATCATCCTGATGCGCGGGATTGTTAAACTTGTCTGGAGGTCGTACAAGAGGAATTGCAGCCAGTGTTAGCGGAAAGTGGGTATGGAAATGGAGTCAAACAGTCTTTTTGCACTAACAGGCGTCAGCGGCATCGCGTGGACTTTTGTTTATATTTTTATCATTGATAAAGAATATTCGGGATAAACGCTGTGGTATGCCTCTGTTTGCTTTGGCATATAACCTTTGCTGGGAACTGATTTACAGTTTTCTTCTCGGTGGCGACCGGAACGTGCAAAGAATCATCAATCTTGTGTGGTTCATACTTGATGTGTGTATATTGCTTTTCTATGTTCTATACGAAAAGAAGCATTTTCAGAAAGAGTATGGCAAGGTTTTTCACGGACAGTGCTGGTATTCTTGTGTATGATGCGATTTATTTTTATCTTTTGCCGGAAGTCAAAAAAAGCGCGTGAATCAGTCATTCGAAAGCCGAACTTCTTACCTGAATAAAAACACATAGCCGGTCGCTATGTGTTTTCGCATTCATAAAACAATCGGAAAAGGCGAGTGTGAAAGCGGCGGAATAGTTCTCCCGGTCATTTTGCGAGCAAAGCATCCTACCCGTTTTGCTATAAAGTCTTGCTTCGATTATCTCTATTGCCAAGAACCTCACTATCCAATATGAAATACAGCATTACTCTTTGGGCAGGCTCCAATTCAGCACGGTGCTGCCTTCCTTTTTTCCCTCCATCATTGCCATCAGTTTCTGTGCAGCCAGCCGACCCAGAGCAGCTTTGGGGTGGGGCAGCGATAAAAAAGCCTTGCTTGCAAAACTGGCATAATTGGAGTGGTCAAAGCTCACTATTTCCAGCTTTTGTCTATTTTGTTCCAGCAGCTTCATCAGCTGTACGGCCACCTCATCGTTATAGCACAGCAGTCCGTCACAGCCTTTCAGGCCATCTATTAAGGATGGCAGAAATAGTGTGGACATGGTTTTGCGTGTTTCTGTACTGAACCATCGTATGTTCTGCTCCCGCAGCTCCAAACCATGCTGCAATATGCCCTGTACAAAGCCTTCGTAACGTTGTATACCCTGCATATCGTCGCTTTTAAATATGCCGGCGAGCTTGCGGCGCCCTTTTTTATACAGATAGTCCACCAAAAGTTTTCCGCCCTGCGCATCGTTCATCAATACGGCGGTGCTTCTGTCCAAATTGGAATAGTATCCGTTGATGAAAACAATGGCGACACCCATGGATTGCAGTTTTTCATAGAGTGCAATATTGGGATTGGGAAGCGCTGTTTTGGTGCCTTCTACAATGAGTCCGCCTGGCGGGGAGGAGATATATTCTTCCAAAATGCCACGCTCTATGGCGATGCTGTTGTAAGTGCTTCCCAGCAGCATAGAATAGCCTTTTGCGGATATTTCACCCTCTATACCGCGCAGTATGGCAGGGAAAATATAGTCAGTGATATAGGTGGTGATAACGCCAATCTGCTTGCTGTTTTTTGCTGTCTTTAGAGGTATCTTGTCCTTGTTGATATAGGTGCCGCTGCCTTGGCGCCGAGAGATGTAACCCATGTTCTCCATAATTGAAAACGCATTACGCACAGTTTGTCGGCTGAGCGAAAAATGCTCGCAAAGCTCCAGCTCCGAGGGCAATTTGTCTGTATAGATTCCGTTTTCGATTGCGTCGATAATTTCTCGTATCAGTTGCCTGTATTTTGACTCCGCCATATTATCCCCTCATTCTTTATTTTCATTATAACGTATAAAATACAAATTTCAAGTAGAATATGTAGTATATAATATAAATAGGTATTTAATTTTATTAGAAATTTGTGATTATAGAATACAATTAAGTATTGACATCTCGATGGTAGAATGATACGATAAACATAATAAAACGAAAGAAAGCCTGTATTACCGGGTTTCTCTTATAGAATCGGAACGGATGTATTGGATACGGAAAGGAAGAGTATTATGGAAAAGCAATTACAATTCTGGCTTGTGGTAGGCAGTCAGAATCTATATGGCAAAGAGGTTTTGGAAACCGTCGACCAGCGCGGCAAGGAGATGGCGGAGCGTATATCCGCGTCCGGCAACCTTCCTTTTCCATTGCTGTACAAGGGTACCATGAAGAATGCCGACGAAATCAGCGCGATGATGAAAGAGGCAAACTACGATGACAGCTGCCTCGGCATCGTCACTTGGGCGCATACCTTCAGCCCATCCAAGATGTGGATCAACGGTTTTAAGATTTTGCAAAAGCCTTATTGTCATTTTGCTACGCAGTACCATAAGGAAATTCCCAACGATGCCATTGATATGGACTTTATGAATCTGAACCAGGCAGCCCACGGCGACAGAGAGCATAGCTTCATCACCACCCGTATGCAGGTTCCAAAGAAAATTGTGGCAGGCTATTGGCAAAATGAAGCTGTACAAAGGAAACTGGGTGATTGGATGCGTGCCGCCTATGGTGCTCATGTGAGCAAAAACCTGAAAGTATTACGCTTTGGAGACAATATGAGAGAAGTTGCCGTAACCGAGGGCGACAAGGTCGAGGCACAGATACAGTTCGGCTGGCAGGTGAATACCTGGCCGGTAGGAGACTTGGTAAAGGTTATAAATCGTGTGACCGAGGCGCAAATCGACGCCAAAATGAAAGAATACGAGCAACAGTATATATTTCATACCGAGAATATGGAGTCGGTGCGTTATCAGGCCAAATTAGAGGTGGCAATGAAGCAGTTTTTGGATGACAGAGGCTGTACAGCTTATTCCGATACATTTGAAGACTTACACGGCATGGATCAGCTGCCGGGCTTAGCCAGCCAAAATCTGATGGCGCAGGGTTACGGTTTTGCTGGCGAGGGCGACTGGAAAACAGCGGCCATGACCCGTGTAATGAAACAGATGGCAGTGGGAAAAGAGATGGGTACCAGCTTTATGGAGGATTATACCTACCACATGACCGAGGATGGCGACGGTGTGGTATTGGGGTCTCATATGCTTGAAATCTGCCCCAGCCTTGCTAAAGAAAAAGCTAAGATTGAAGTACATCCGCTTGGTATAGGCGGCAAGAATGCCCCAGCCAGGCTGGTGTTTGAGGGCAAGGAGGGTGCTGCCATCGCCGTCAGTCTCATAGACATGGGCGGTAGAATGCGCCTCATCTGTCAGGATGTGGAGTGCATTAAGCCCATTATGGAAATGCCCAATTTGCCGGTTGCTCGCGTGATGTGGAAGGTGCAGCCCAGTCTTGCAGTTGGTCTGGAAGCCTGGTTGATGGCTGGCGGTGCACATCATACTGTGCTGTCCTTTGATTTGACGGCAGCACATATGAAGGATTTTGCACGCATCATGGGCATTGAGTTTGTGCATATTTCCAAAGACACCTGCTTGGAAGAATTGGAAAAAGAATTATTTTTAATGGATTTAGCCTGGAAGCTGAAGTAGGGAAAAAGCTATGTTTCAAGACTTAAAAGAGATGGTGTACGAAGCCAATATGCTGCT
>JBHADM010000154.1:0-16349 GCA_041855045.1 Bacillota bacterium
AGTCGGTTGCGGGCAGTAAATGTTTAAACTCTTCGCTGCGAAGTTGGCCGTAATACATTTTTGTGAGTGGGAGGAATCTGCTCTTTACGCCGGAGCAATATTCTTCGCTGTGGTAGTATTTGCCGCCGTTGGGGTTATAGTATATAGGGGTATAGTCGTCCGGATACGGTCTTTCGCGACCGTCATCATCCCATACAATAACTTTGGTTCTTTTTTTTAGGTTATCCCATAGCCAGTCCATGCTATATCCATCTGCATTTTTTTTGATTTGCACACGGATGCAGCCGTGGCTGGCTTTGCTTCCGAGTTTGGGCTCAAAGGGGCTGTAATCATAGCCTCCGTCGGCTCTAACCAAGGCGGGCACCACATGGAACAAATCGCCTCCGTTAAAGCGTATGGCGCGTCGGCATAACATGTTTCCGCTCCAGAAGTCGCCGGTCCAGCTGGAAATAAGATACTCACCCGAAGCGGTCTCGTTATAAGGCTGGTCTTTATTAATCAGTCCGGTGCTTACCTCAAGCGTGGTAATCATTTTGCCTTCTTCAAAAATATATAATTTTTGGGTTAGTTTATCTACAATCAGGCCGTATTTTTCATGGGGGGTTACTTCTTTCAGTAAAGATGTTTTCACGTAGCCCTGCAGCAGTCTGTCATGATCGTCATAACCCTCTATTAAGGTATAACCATCCTCATCTTCTCCAAGCACTTTTACAGCTGCCTGGGAACTGAATATGTACCCGCCAAGCTTGTCCGATTTTACTTTTTTCCCTTTAGGGGAATCCAAAAGATATATTTTTGTGTTCTCCGGTGCGTCTAAAACGGTGATAGGACGCTGCAACATTTCCCACATTTTTTCGGTGTCATTGATGTCGTAGCTTTCAAACCAATCACTGGCGCTTTTAGCCTGCACCTCGTCGGAAAAAAAACCATAGCTTAAAAATATGATGGTACATAAGAGCCAAAGGCTTAAGGGTCTTTTAAACTCTTTTAATCTTCTCATGATGTACTCCTGTTTTTTGGATTTCGTATCTAACACAACCAATAGAGTAACATATTTTCTTTGATATCTCAATTGATTGTGTGGTATCTTTACAATTTGTTTATAGCGTGATGAAGTATTACAGCGACTTTCTATATCGTATTACAAATATGGCAACACATAATATTCCTAATGGAATGAGCAGAATAATAGCGATACCGATATTTTTGCTGCTGGGTAATAAGTTGGGGCGCAACGCAGGTTTTAAGGCGATATTTGTCTGTATCACTTTCTGTGGAATCAGGTTATTGAGTATAGTCTGTACAAATTCTGAAGCAAAACTGATGCTGTATATATACTCGTCGGTGATGGAAAGTGTACTGCCTATGGCCACCAGAGCAGGACGAGCAGCATTTGCAAGCTGCTTTTGCGAATAGGCCGCAAGCACCATTTCTCCTGTATCCAACACCGTATCGTTTGTATTGCTTCTTCGCTCGGCACGTTTACCGCTGTATAATAGTGCTGTGTTTTGATAATCGTTGGATTGATGCAGCGCAAATGCTTTTGGGAGAGGCATAAGCAAAAGATCTTTATTTGCCGTAATCAACGGCAGCAACATTTCAATTTTCTCCATATAGGGAATCAGATAAGAGGGTTCTTGATAGTAGCTTTGTGTATCGCTTTTATTTGCTACAATATGTCCTTCCAATACCTCTATGCCATAACTGCTCAACAGCAAATTGAAATTTGGAAGTTCAGATGGGTCATTGTATCCCAAACTGACCAGTATGCTGCCTCCTTTTTTCTCAAAAGACTGTATATTCTGCAGCTCCTGTTCGCTCAAATCTTTTTTTGGAGAGTTGATAAGCAGAAGGCTGTTTTCTTCCAAATCCGGCGGTATCTGTTTGGTGAATTGGATGTCGTATCCGTTTAGTTGCAGATATTGCAGCAATGACTGTATTTGTGTGACGCCTGTTTCTCCGTGCCCTGTTGAGATATATACATTAGGCACATAATCGCTGTTCACATATAATATGGCTTCTGTAATGCTTTTTTCGTAGCGTAAATCACTGATCCCGTAGTTGCCGGATGCAATGTCAAAGCCTAAGCTATACATATCATTGGGACCCAGAATTTTATAACGATTGGTGGCAGGCGAAAAGACCAATATGCTGTCTTGCGATAACTCGTTTTGTCCGGAAACATTTATTTTAGACAAAAAGTTCGGATTCTCCGCCAAGTTGACCCATTCATTTTTAATCCGTTTATTCTGTCTGCTATAACTCTCCAAAAGCGTATGGATATATTCATCCCGGTTGCCTTGTGTATAAAATGTATAAAGATATATGTCCTTATCCAAACCGGATAAAAGTTTCTGTGTTTCTGCGCTCGTGGTCGAATAGGCGTTGAAAGACAAATCTTTTCTCCATCCATTATTTTTTTCTTGCACATCCAAAAAAAATATCAGTGCAAATGAAAGTATACTGAAAAGTATCAAATATACCGTGGAGCGTTGCACGAAATTAATGCCTTTCATGTTGGCCTCCAAACTGCAACCAGTTCAGTCTGCTGATGCTTGCGAGTACAAATATGCTGCTGACAAAAATAAAATATGCGATGTTAGCAAACGAAAGCTGCCCTAACATAAAGCTATGAAGGCGTTGGTAGGGGCTCAAAAAGGATAAAATGCCGCGGTAGCTTTCGGCAGCGCCTCTTGCTATGATATCCAAAAACCATAATATCAAATTGATGCCAAAGCATAACAAAATAGAAGTGATTTGTTTTTTTGCAAAGCTGGATACAAACATATCTATGGATAAAAATAATATGCAAAGCAAAAAAAATCCGAGATAAGCCAACATTGTTTCCGCCCAAAAAACCTGACCGTATATTGCCGTAATGGCGATAAACACCAGCGATAGAACAATGGATAGCAATATTATCAGTATGCCCGAAAGGTACTTGCCCAACACTATGTGAGAGGTTTTAATAGGGCTGGAAAACAGTAATTTATGGGTTCCGTCCTGAAACTCCTTACAGAACATACGCATGCTAAGGATGGGTATGAGTATGATGCAAAGTACTGCAAACTGACCCAAAAATCCGGGGATATCGCCGGATAGATTCGCCAGATTGATAAGTCCGTACAACAGACCTGCCAGCAGCATAAACATACCGATAAAAATATAGGCTATGCTGGTATGAAAATACTGTATCAACTCTTTTTTTACAATAGCATTCAAAATTTACTCCTTTGTAAGCTCTAAGAAAATATGCTCAATATCCTCTTTGATGCGTCGTAAACCATATATCGTGATGTCATTGCTGTGCAACAGAACATTCAGCGTTTTCTCCGGAAAGCAATCTCCGCTGCAGTCTATCAGCAGGGTTCTAAGTTCCAACCCATTGATGAAAGATACATTTGATTTGCGCACTTTGTTTACAAACTGTATAGGTGAGATTTTATCTATTATTGAGATATCTTTATTGTCAATTAGCAGCTCAATAATACAGTTTCCTTGCTGCGTAGGGTTAATCTGTCCGCTGTGTTTTAACACACCCTTATGCAAAATGATGTATTCATTACAAATTTCCTGTATTTCATATAAGCGATGCGAGCTGATAATAATGGTTTTATTGTGCGACAGTTTTTTGATTAGCTCCAATATATCGTGTATTTGTTTAGGATCCAATCCTACGGTAGGCTCATCGAAAATCAAAATTTCCGCATTGCCAATCAGTGCTTGCGCAATACCGATACGCTGCTTATAGCCTTTAGACAGGTTTCTAATCAATCTTTTCGCAACTTTTTCCAACCCCGTTAGCGTAAGTATTTCCTGTATGTGTGCTTTGCGATCCGCTTTCAGCACGGCTTTCAATTCTGCGACAAAGTTTATGTATTCTAAAACCGTCATATCGCTGTATAATGGAGGGTGTTCCGGAACATAGGCGATATAGTTTTTATACTCTCCCGGCTTATCTGTAATCAGGGTATTGTGAATGAATATTTTTCCGCTGTCGGCCTTGTTGCAGCCGGCCATGATATCCATAAGTGTTGTTTTTCCCGCGCCGTTTTGTCCAAGCAAACCTACAACTGCATTTTTTTTAATTGTAAAGCTCACATTGTCAAGCGCAATGTGTCGGCTGTATTTTTTTGTGATGTTGCATATTTCAATCATACCGGCCTCCTTTCCTTTCCTAAATTATAACAAATTGACAGATGTTTATTTGTAAAAAAAGAGTAAACAATGCGCTGATTGTTTACCCGAAATATAGAGAATTGCGATTGTAATTAGAACAGGCTTGCCCTGCATATTCGCTGTGAAATTTATGCTTTGATGCGTATTGCAGCCTAAATCTGCTTCATTTGCGATCGAATTATATGCTCTAACTGCTTAATACCCTCGTATAGATTGGCGGTGTTGGTCAGTATGGTATCAGCGGTCTTTCGATAGATAGGCATGCGTATTTCATAGATGCGCTCCAGCTCTGCCAAGCCTTTTTCCACCAGCAAGGGTCGCTTTTCAATACGAATATTCGATTTTATCATGGACAAGGGCCTGTCTACCAAAACCACAAAACCGTTGTCATGCATGATTTTTTGATTGACATCCTTTAGCGGTACTCCGCCGCCGGTGGAAATAATGCAAGGAGAAAGCGTGTTTAAATGGATAAGAAGATTTGTTTCGGCATTTCGAAATGCAAGCTCACCATAATTTTCCAAAATTTCTTTGGTATCTTTCTTTAGGAATTGTGTCAATAAGTGATCTGTATCTACATAGGGCAGGCGCAATGAGGCGGCAACCCTTTTACCAAGGCTGCTTTTACCACTTCCGGGCATTCCTATTAAATAGATGTGTCTACTCAATTGTTCCATTTTGAAGCTGCTCTCCCACGATTTTTTGCTGATAGGTTTTACTGATAGCAATGAGCGATTTCAAAAAATCAACACACTCTTTTTCCAGTATGGAGTCCTGTAACAGAGAAACTTGCTTTTTTATTATTTCCGTTTCCCGGCTCTGATTTGTAATCGCTATGTTTTTATTTATTTTAACACAAATAATATTTTTTACAATATGCATTCGCTCTACAAATAGTTTACAGAGCTGCGTGTCTATTGTATCAATTTTGCGCCGAAGCTGTTCCAAGTCATTTTCCATTGTTGTGCTTTCCTTTGGTGTCCAAGGCAAGAGTAAATTCGAAATGCGCGCCGTTGGCGGATTCCAGGGCGACTATTTTTTCTTTATGCAAGTCCATAATTTGCTTGGAAATCGCCAGACCAAGACCGGTGCCTTTGATCTCGCTGCGCGCCTTATCCTGTTTATAGAAGCGGTCAAATATATTCGGCAGGTCTTTTTTATCAATGCCCTTGCCGTTGTCTTTGACGCTGATGGTTGCTTTTTTCTGTTGTATTTTTACGGAGAATGTAATGATGCCCTGATTCGCTACAAATTTTAGCGCGTTATCAAATAGATTTGTCAGCACCTGTATGATACGATCCTGGTCTGCAATAACCATGATAGGCTCTTGTTCAAAATTTGTTTCCAACTCTATCTGACGCTCTTCCACTTCGCCGATTCGATTGATGATAACCCGCCGTATACATTCGTTGATATTAAAGGATTTCAACGTTAGCTCAAATTGCTCGCTTTCCAGTCTGCTTAAGTTTAATAAATCTTCTATTAATTTCTTTAATCGTGCGGTCTCTTGGGAAACGATGTTTAGATAATAGGGGATTTTATCGTCGCTTATGGTTCTGTCCAGCATGCCTGTGATATAGCCGTTAATGCTTGTGACGGGGGAACGCAACTCATGCGATACATTCGCAACGAATTCCCGGCGGTTTTGATCACTGCGCTGCAACTTGTCCGCCATGCTGTTAAAAGATTTTGCCAGCAAAATGGTTTCCGTGCTTCCGGTTTCCTCTGCGCGTACGCCAAATTGTCCGTTAGCAAAATTTTCCACCGCTGTTTTCATGCTTTCCAAGGGGTCGATGATTTTTTTTGTGAATATTGCGGCAATGATTCCCGAAAGGGAGAGTGCAATGACAAATATACTCACCATAAGCTTGGCAACATTAAGATATTCGGCTTTAATATGTTGCCAATCCGTGTGGATAAACACGGCGCCCTGTACGGTATCGTTCAATATGTAAGGAACGCCAACCGAATAAATGACCTGTGTGGCAGACAGACTCTGCAGCTGAATTTCCTCACCGGACAATATTTTGCTCAACGAGCTGTATACCAACTTTGCATCCAAGCTGCGTGCAAACTCTATGTTTTCGTTATACAGGCCTTCAAAGTTATCCATGATGTTGCCTCTGCTGTCTACTGTTATGACAAAGGCACTGTAATCATCCTGTACTTTTTGTATTTTGTACTTTAAGTAGTCTTTAAATATGTTTTGCTGATACTTCAATGCAGAATACTGCGCGTTGCTGCTTAAAAAAGCGATCTCTCTAGCCGCATCCTGGAGGGATTCCATGCGCAGTTTTGTGATGGTATTGCGCATGTTGATAAAGCTGATGAAAGAAAAGGATCCCAATACCACCAGAACCACCGCCAAAAACAAACTCATCAAGCGGGTAAACATAGAATTAAACATGGGCTGCCTCGGGATTGTTTTCAAACTTATAACCCACACGCCATACGGTTTTTATTTGCCAACCATATTGCTCGCTGTCAGGAAATTTTTCCCGCAATCTCTTTACATGCACATCCACGGTACGACTGTCACCAAAAAACTCAAAACCCCACACGCTTTCCAGCAGCTGCTCACGAGTATACACTTTGTTGGGATGGCTTGCCAAATAGTAGAGCAGCTCTATCTCTTTTGGCGGCATCTCTACCACTTCGCCCTTATACTTTACCAGATACTCATCCATATTGACCGAGAGATTTTCAAACTGTAATATTTTGCTGCTATCCTCTCCCAGCGTGCGGCGCAATAAGGCTTTTATCCTCGCAATCAGCTCTTTGGGTTCAAAGGGTTTGGTGACATAGTCATCCGCTCCCAGCTCCAAGCCCATAATTTTATCAAAGGTATCGTCCTTGGCAGTTAGCATGATAATGGGCACCTTGCTTGTTTTGCGTATTTCACCCAACACTTGCCAACCGTCCATAATGGGTATCATCACATCCAATATCACCAAGTCCGGTTTTTGCTTCTTGAATTCGCCGATGGCCTCGTCGCCGCGATAGGTGGATATCACATCATATCCTTCTTTATTCAAATATAGAGAGACCAGATTATTGATGTTCACATCGTCATCCAATAATAATATTTTTTTTCCGCTCATAGTTTACCTTTCCGGATTATTGCAAGCTTACTACCGTAACGCCGTCCTCGCCCTCGCCATAGTGACCTAAGCGGAAGGATTTAACATGCTTTTGCAGACGCAGGTGTTTTGCAATACCCTGTTTCAATATACCGGTTCCCTTTCCGTGTATAATATAGACTTCTTTATATCCGGTCATGACGGCACGATACAGATAGCTGTCTACTTCTATAATTGCCTCATCCAACGCCATGCCGCGCACATCCACATCCAAGGGTACATTGCGATCCACGCCCTTGACGATGCCCGCGTGTTTTTTGACCTGTTCTGTTTTACGGGGGATTTTCTTTAATCCTGTAATAGGGCACTTCGTTTTCATGATGCCGGCTTGCAGCAAAACTTCGCCTTTCGCATCCACATCGGATATCACATCTGCTTCGGTATTGAGATTCAAAATGAGCACGCGGTCTCCGATCTGCAAAGAGTCCTTTGTGATTTCCTGATTGCTTTGTTGGGGTAGTTGTTCACCGAATTGATCTAATCTCTGTTCCAATTGCTTCAGCAATTTGTTGGCATCTGTCGATGTGCCGGACTCCTTGCGTATGGTTTTTAATTCGCGCACTATCGCTTCGGCTTCCCGTTTTGCTTGTTGTAGGATTTGTTTGGCCTCTTCCTTGGCTTTTTTTGTGGCGTTTTGTTTGTTTTCCTCTGTTTTTTTACGCAATTTTTCTGCTTCGTCTCGCAGTTTGATGGTTTCCTGCCGCACCTCCTCCGCTATTTTGCGCTCTTTTTCCGCAATCTGTCTATGGTATTCGGCGTTGGCAATCACGTCTTCGAACTTTACGGTGTTGCTGCTCAGCAGCTCTTTGGCAGCCTGTATAACCTGTTCGGACAAGCCTAATTTACGCGATATCTCGAATGCGTTGCTCTTGCCGGGTATACCGATGGATAAACGGTACGTGGGGGAAAGCGTTTCTACATTAAATTCCATACTGCCGTTTTCGATGCCCGGTGTAGACAATGCAAAGGCTTTCAACTCGCTGTAATGCGTAGTGGCAAGGCTGACGATGTTGTTTTTCAGCAAATAACTGAGTATAGACTGCGCCAAGGCGGCGCCTTCCGTCGGATCCGTACCGGCACCCAGCTCATCAAACAAAACAAGATCGCCTTTCATGACATGATTCAGTATATCTACAATATTTTTCATATGCGAGGAGAATGTTGAAAGCGATTGCTCTATGCTTTGTTCATCGCCGATGTCTGCAAATACTTTTTGAAATATGGAAAGTTCCGTGCCTATCTCCGCCGGCACCTGTAAACCGGATTGCATCATGAGCGTAAACAGTCCGACTGTTTTAAGCGTTACTGTTTTACCGCCCGTATTCGGGCCGGTGATGACAAGAGAGGTGAATTCGTCGCCCACCCAGATATCCAAGGGAACAACTTGATTTTCATCAATCAGCGGATGTCTGCCACGTACAATTTTAATCAGACCTTTTTGGTTGATTTTCGGCATAATGCAGCGCAGCGCTCTGGACAGCATTGCCTTTGCGAAACAAAAATCAAGCTGAATCAGTATATCAATATTGATGTTCAAAGCCTCGGCATACATTGCCACCTCATTGCTGAATGCCTGTAATATGCGATGGATTTCAATCTTCTCCTCTCCAATCAGCTGCTTGATATCATTGTTGATTTCCACGATTGCCATCGGCTCAATAAATAGGGTTGCACCGGAAGAAGACTGGTCGTGAATCAGTCCCGGAACACTGGAGCGATACTCCATTTTTACAGGCACCACAAAACGCTCTTGCCGTATGGTGATAATTGGTTCCTGTAAATACTTCTGGTATGCAGCACTCTTTATCATGCTGTTCAGCTTGTCTTTTACCTTGGCATTGGCCTGTCGTATTTTTCTGCGTATATCCGCAAGGGCGGGGCTGGCATTGTCGGCAATCTCCTCCTCGCCATAGATGCTGTCGCTGATATTTTGTTCCAGGCTCGGCAGTAAGGTCAAAGCTGAGGCCAGTTGACTTAAAGACGGCGTGTTTCCTCTGTCGTGTATCAAAGATCGATACAGCTTATTGGCAGCGCGCAGGGAAAAGGCAATGTTCAAAAGTGCGCGCGGGCTAAGCATGCCGCCTTTCTCCGCCAGCTGTACGCTGGGGCGTATATCGCTGAAATGCACCATTGGATTTGCACCGCTGTAGTTCACCAACAGGCAGGCCTCTTCCGTCTGCTGTTGCTCATCCATAATCTTTTGCATATGATGAAACGGTACCAGTGCAGTGCACAAGGCCTTTGCTTGCTCCGAAAGTGCATAGCCCGCCAACATTTCGCGTATTTTATCAAACTCCAATGTACGTATCACTTTATCCTGGATCATATGTCTACCTCAATTGTATGATAACTTATATTATAATATGATTTTTCTCACATTTCAATTGATGGGCAGGAGAATTCACATTGTGTTCATGAAGCAACGCGTACTAAGCGGCAGACGATTATAATGAAATCCTTGTGAAAGCAAAACGGGCATAAGGCGAACATGTTTTTAATACCTTGAAACGGAAGTACCGTAATGACGAAGAAGAATCAAACGTTGTATATAAGAGATTGTCAGTCTTTAGCCATCCACCAGCTCATCCATAGCGATCTTCTTCCCGCTGTGCAGAAATATAATCCGCTGTACCGGATCCACGCGCTTCACACGGTCGCTTATCTGCTGATAGCTGCCGCCTTTTTTACGGGCGTCCGGCTGGTAATAAGTAAAGGTATAGACCTTTTCTTCATCTGTATTGTCCAATATCTCTTGGAATTTTCGGTTGAGTGCGGCGAAATGTTCTTCGCCCAAATCCAATTTATCGCAGGTGATGCGTGCTGCTTCCTGTATGGCACTTTCATAGTCTGTCAGTGCAGCAAAGGGAGCAAACTGTGCGGCACGGTCGGATAGCGACATGCTTCGCCTTCTGTGGGAAACATGATGGGGGAGATGCAGGATATCCTTATAGGGAAATGGTGGATTTTGTGTATACATAGTACTCTCCTTTGGTTCGTTTTCAGGCTCTGTGACCGCCTATCTGCATGTTGCGCTGCCTTGCAGTAGCACCTTCTTCAAGATTCATGCCTTTTAACAGTGCATTTTTTCCGAAACGTCTTTTGATGTGCAGCGTGGCAAGCTGCATTTTCTTTTCCCTCTGCAGACGTTTTTCTTCGTGTCTGCGCTGTGTTTCCAATGCGGTGTAATCGGTAAATAAACTCAGCTGCATACTGTTGTCGCCCTGTTTTTCTATCGCTGTATCAGGCAGTACATTGGTCGCTGCAATTTGCAGTCTTCGTATGCTTAGATTCTTATCTACGATGTCGTCAAACAATGTCAGCGCTGCCTGCGTAATTTCCCTTGCGGAGGAAGTATAGCGTGCAAGATTGACGGTGCTATGCGCATGTTTGGGCAGATGACGTCCATAGTAATCTATGGTAATGTCGCCGTGATAGTTTTCTCTGCGTGCAGGATCCTTCAGATTCTCTACATCATAGCCTATGCTGATGACGATCTGCTTGGTGCATAGTTCTTTTTCCACCAAATCCAGCGCCAGCCCCTCCAGCATCTCATGCAATACCAGTTTTGCCTTGTGTGCAGGGTATGGATCCAGCAGTATCTGTCCGCTGCTGATGCTTTTGGCGCTGGGACGATAGGCCTTGATTATCTCCATTGTACAGGGTTCCCATCCCCAGGCATGGTCAATCAAGAGCTCTGCATTTTTTCCGAAAAGTGTATACAGCAGCGTTTCGTTTTGGACAGAACAGCGTGCGACATCACCCATGGTATATATGCCGTGATTTTGCAGCTTGTTCGCGTAGCCATGACCTATGCGCCAAAAGTCGGTAAGAGGCCTGTGTTCCCAGAGGTTAAGGCGGTACGACATTTCGTTCAGCTCGGCAATGCGCACACCGTTTTCGTCCGGCAAAATGCGCTTGGCCATAATATCCATCGCTATCTTGCTTAGATAAAGATTGCTGCCGATTCCGGCAGTCGCCGTGATACCCGTGGTAGAAAGCACCTCCAGAATCATCTTTATGGTGAGCTCTCGCGCGGTCATTTTATATCTGCTTAAATAGTATGTTACATCCATAAAAACCTCGTCTATGGAGTATACGATGATATCCTCCGGTGCGATATACTTTAAATAGATTTGATGAATTCGTGTACTGTACTCTACATATAATGACATGCGAGGTACGGCGATGATAAAGTCTATAGCCAGCTCCGGATTGGATTGCAGCTCCGACAGATAATAAGACGATGCAATAAACGCTTTGCCATTGTTTTTTAATTTGCGCTTGGCGTTCTCCTCCTTTACCTTTTGTTTTACTTCGAACAGCCGTCCCCGTCCGGGTATGCCATAGGACTTTAAGGAAGGTGTGACGGCAAGGCATATGGTTTTGTCTGTGCGGCTGTTGTCTGCTACAACAAGATTGGTGTCCAGGGGGTTGAGCCCGCGTTCACAACACTCTACGGAAGCATAGAAGGACTTTAGGTCTATGGATATGTATGTTCTGTCTTGCATTCGTAAAGTTCTCCTTTAGATTTTGGGTATACAAATAATACTATTATCAGATGAAAATAGAGAAAGTATATGTGCGCGCATGTTCGAATATAAAATGGAGCGCAGCGAGTCTGTTTTGTGAAGGGAAGCTGGAGCCAAAGCTTGCTTTGGTGAATGAAAGAGGTGGAACTTCAGACTGTCTGATAGTTCTTTTGATTTGGGCGCAGTAAAAAAACATATGGGCACAGCAAACACAGTCCTGTGCAGTACAGGAATCCATATATTCTTTTTATTGTTTACAGCGATACAACATTTATTTTAAGAAATCGCTGCGGTATTCTATTTTTCGCAAATCAGGGGAGCTTTCGGCTAAGTGCGCTATTTTCAGAGCTACCAAATTGATGTCGCTGTCCATTGCGCGTGCAATCTGTTCTGAATTATAATTGTAGTCGTATATATATTCGAGTATTTCGTAGCTATCCAGCAGGATTTCCGCCGCAATGATATTTGCCTCATACTCCGGTTTGCTTGTCATATCGTAGAGCATGAACTCACGCAGCGTTTCTTTGCTGGCAAGTTCGCGATGCAGCTGATCATGTCCCAATTCGTGCGCACATACAATTTTCTGCATACGCTCCGTTAAATCTTGATTGATGAATATAAAACGATTGCGTTTAATGACCGTATACATACCTTTAAGAGGACCGAAATCAGGGCACAGCATGATATGTATGCCCAGCTCTTTGGCAATATGAAACGGATCGCGCGATTGAAAACGCTTTACCAGTGATTGCCCGACTTCGGATAGCTGCGTTGCAGTCATGTGGCTTACCTCTCTTTCTTAAGATATAGTATCAACTTATAAATGTTTCTTTGGTGTGTAGCGTTTATTTTTTTCCTTGGCAATCCAGTAGGCATCGTTGAGCGCTTTCATCGCACCCTCCAGTGCTTCCTCGCTGAGCGTGCCGCCGGCAAACAGTCCGCTGACCTCGCTGACCAGTGCATCAATGTCGCGTGCCGCCTGTGTACCGCCTCGCTTCTGCGCCTGGGCAAGCAATACACCCTTGCTGCCCAGCAGATATTCCGTGCTTGTAGACAGCGCATCTGCTATTTTCTGCACCACTTCCATATGCACGGGCTTACGGGATCCAAACTCATAATTTTGTATGGTGCGCGAGGATACGCCTGCAAGTTTCGCCAGATCCGCCTGCGTCAGGTTCGCTTCCGCTCTTTTTTCTTTTAATCGCTTTGCAAAGCTCATGATGTACCTCTTTCTCTATGTATATGGAGCTGCCTTGGAACAAAGCATGCTCGCGATGTATTTCGAAATACGAAACTATGTTCGTATTTTTATGATAGCACACGAAAATATGTGTGTCAATATAAAATTATTTGATTTTTTTGAATGGGGTTATAAATAACATGGATGGGTTTTTATTATGGAGAGCGTGATTGTGTCCAACATTGCCTACAAAAAAGGAGCACAGGGAGACTGCTCGCTTACGGAAGGGCTGGCAGTGGACAATTCGATTTTTTGGTTTTATAGATATCGTTCTTTAAATTTGAGTTCAATATTACTTGTCTTTTCATAAAAAACAAACCCTGCTCTGTCCATTTGGGAACAAAGCAGGGTATAAGATAGAGGGAAAACTTCGCAGGATTACCCCTGTGTTTTTCCTATCATCATCTGTATGATTTCCTCATCTGTTTTTTTCATGCCTACACGCGCCAGATAGCCTATATTGCGAATGGTATTCTCTACACCTTTTACAATAATGCCGTCGCCGCCGTAGAACTGTTCATTGTGCAGCTGCATTTGTACGCCCAGAAGTCCGGCTTCCACAGCAGAGGCAATCTTGCCTGCACAGCTTGCTTTTGCACCGTCACAGATCATGCCGGAGTTGATGGCGATCGCATTGACGATGGTATGGGCGATAGCATCGTATTTTCCGCCGTGCAGGTAGGACACACCCGCACCTGCACCGCAGCCGGCGCTGGTTACGCCACAATAGGCGGAAAGTCTGCCAATACCGGTTTTTAAATGTATGGTTACAAGGTTTGCTACAACCAATGCGCGGTAAAGCATTTCATCCGATACACCCATTTCTCTTGCATATACAATCACAGGCAAAGAGGTGGTCATACCTTGGTTGCCGCTGCCGGAGTTGATTACCACGGGCAGCTCGCCGCCGCTCATACGCGCATCGGATCCGGCAGCAGCATAGGCCTTTGCCTTATTATGTACGCTGTTGCCATAGGCATCCATAAGTACGCGCCCGATGGCGGCACCCCAGTGTCCGGTCAAGCCTTCTTCCGCAATGGCGGTGTTGCAGGCAATTTGTCTGTCCAGCACTTCCTTTACATCATCTATATTGACACAATCTGCAAACTCTACAATCTGTTCTATGCTAAGCAAGCTGCGGTCATCTTCCGGTGTCAGCTGCTCTGTCAAAAGAGGCTGTTCAAACAACATCTCACCATTTTTGGCAATGCGTACAATGTGTGTATGGTGTCCTGCAATCCGTACATAGGCCTGATCCTGTTCGTGGTGTACGCAGAAACAGATATCCAGAACCTGGTTGCTTTCCGTCGGTTCCAGAATGAACTCCGTCTGCTTTAAGTAGGCTTGCATTTTTGGAATATCATCCTCTTGTACCGCAGAAAGTACCTCCAGTTTAGCATTGGCATCGCCGGCCACGATACCGGCGGCAGCCGCTGCGGATATACCGCGTAGTCCGCCTGTATAGGGTACAACAACGCATTTTACATTTTTGATGACATTGGGGCTGATGAACATTTCTACCTTTGTAGGCATTGCTCCCAATGTCTGACGCGCCAAGGCGGCGGCATAGGCTATGGCAATGGGCTCGGTACATCCCATTGCCGGCACCAATTCCTTATTCAAAAACTGCACATAAGCGTTATAAATCTGCTGTTGCATAGATTGCTCCTCATTGTGTGTAAAAATAAAATGCACATCTATATAAAATGACTTTACATCCAAAAATCAATCTAACGGCGAAACAGCGCCAAGCGCAGCCCGTCAGCAGAAAAATAATGACTAAAATCACCCTATTAAAGTATATTCAGCATAGCGTATTTTATGTTTTCTGTCAATAATTTATCTTTCTTTAAAACGGAAATAAGGTATGGATAGGTATTATGAAGTAAAAAAACACTGCAAGTATTTACTTACAGCGTATCAATTGTACAGCCGTTTCTTTGAGGAAAATGATGCATAGCGATTTGTTTTACCACACCTTTTCACCGCTTCGCGCATCATATGCAATCAGAAAATCATAGGAATGCTGCGCAGGATTAAATTCGTTTCCCAGCATATGTCTGCTGAAATAATATGCCCAAGCCGGGTATACATTTTGATGGGAGTCAAGCATCAGGCAAAACTCTGCCTACAGCAGGGTGAGGCTGGAGCCGGAATCCTTGCCGGTGCAGCAAAAATCCATAATCGCGTTGGTATTTTCATGGAGCACGGTATCCCAGTTTTTAATCGGTGTTCTGTCATCCTTGATGTTCACAACGGAAACAGGATTGCGAATGATGGCGGTCGTCAGTTTACCCTCGGTTGTTACGATCAGGAAGGCGCCGGGTGTAGGGTCGCCGTTTCCGTTGGCATCGGAATCCTTCGTCCATCCTGTCGTTGTGTTGAATGGAATGCCTTCCATTGTGAGCCGTGCCACAATCTTGATCAGATTTGCATCTCCCAGTGGCGGCTCTAAGGGAATTATTGTATAAAAGGGATACTCATAAGGGATGCCGAGTTCATCCAAAAAATTTTTGGCGGTTTTCTCTGCTTGCAGCAAATTTTTATTGCTTGTATCCGCAGGGGTGCGAGGTGCTGTTTCATCGTAAGCGATAGTACCGTAAACACCGTTTTCTTCACGGAAGCGGAGCTCAAAATCAGGGTTCAGTGTACTGCCGATCTCGCATACCCAGGATTCGCCTTTTTTCTGGGGAAGACCATACTTTTTGATGAGCTGCACCATCTTTTCTTTATCAAAGCGTATACGTTCCACCTGTATTTGGGGTATAGTCGAAGGCACCATAGATGGATTTGGCATGTCTATATCCATGAAAGACGAGCCAAGCGTAGCAATTCGCTCTTTGATATGCTCTTTTGCAGCGTGTTCTGCACGAACGTTGGGGCATAAAAAGCAAAGCGCAGCAAGCACTGACAGGATATGTCTGTAGATTTTCTTATTCATTATGCAGTCCTCCCGTTGTCTATAAGCGATGAATAAAGTTAAAATATTTTTATCTGCTAATCATTAGATGAATAAAGTAGGATTTGGGTTCCATAAATAATGAAAAAATAACACTGCAGGCAAATACTACATGCAGTGTGACATGAAAATTTTGAAATAAAACTGATAGTATAGAGCCGAAATAACTGCATTATATTGTTATACTAAAACCTATTCAACAACATACCAATGTGATATAATATAATTATGAAAAATACAGTAGAAGAAAATATAAAACTTGAAATCCAAGAGCTGGAAAAAGCACGAAAAAACACCACAAA
>JBHADM010000155.1:0-5487 GCA_041855045.1 Bacillota bacterium
ACCTTTACCCTTGACACCTTGCGCTGAATCTGTAACCTATCATTGACACCTTAGCAAAGAAACAAGAATTAGAGCTATAAAACTAATTGAAAATATGGTATAATATTACAAACAGCGAATAAAACAAATTAGAAGTTGTAAAAAGCGAAGTTATTAAAACGATGAGGTATTATATGCCTTGAGAGTATTAGTCGAAAAGTTTTTTATTAGGAGGGATGGTCGAAATGAATTATATATATCTTATGAAAAATATAAAACCTCTCAGTATTGAAGTAGTCAAAAAGCATATTGAACACATAAAAAACTTGGATAACTTGGGAAAATTAGTATTATGTGGTCCATTTACAGATTACGAAGGAGGTATTGTAATTTTAAAGGGGTGCGATATAAACGAAGCAAAGTCAATTGCAGATGAAGATCCGTTTATTAAAGGAGGTTATAAAACTTATGAGCTAATAACGCTTAGAGTTGCTAATAGAGAAAATAATTATGGCTTATAAATTAATATAATAATTTGAGAGACAGTAAATCAAAAGGTTTGCTGTTTTTTGTTGCTCAATTTTCAAAAAATCGTTCATAAACACAAAAAGGTACTTGACAAAACGCTCTCTGGGAAACATAGTCATACTTTTATGATATTATATATTCATAGAATTTGTCGAAGCGAAAGAAGTGAAAAAAGTTTTATATCAATACAAGAATATGATATTGAAACTCTATGAACGAAAAGGTGAAAGAAATTATAAAGAATACTTTTGACAATACACTGCTGGCTTCCATTTACGATTTTGATAATCCTGATGGATCTGATCACGATTTCTACAGGCAACTCGCAAATGACATTTATGCGCAATCCATCATTAATCTAGGGTGTGGTATGGGGGTTTTGACGACAACACTCGCCGTGCAAGAACGTAATGTATTAGGTATTGATCCTGCATCGGCAATGCTCGAAGTAGCCCGAAATCATCAAAACTCTGATGAAGTTGCTTGGATAGGAGGAGACTGCGATAAAATATTCCCTGATTCGGCAGACCTTATTATTATGACAGGAAATGTTGCCATGCATATTTTAGGCAACGATTGGTATAAAACGCTGCAATACATCGCTTATGGATTAAAATACGGAGGAACGGTCGCATTTGAAACGCGCAATCCAAAAGCACAGGCATGGAAAAATTGGCATCAAGAAAATGAACTGAGGGATACGCCGGCAGGAAAAATTCGGGAGACAACTCTTACAGACCCACCGGATGATCAGGGTATTGTCACGATGCACAATCTCTCCGCATTCCGATTGACAGCCAATCACAGCCCTTGCTTGAAGAATTTGCGGAATTCCGCCACCTCTGCCGAGGATTGGGTGATGGCAACGGAATATTTTGCCCCCCTGTTGATGCCCGGTTCATAGGTGATGGGCTCAAACTGGCAGTTGATATCCTTGTTGGCTGCGATGCAGTAGCCCATGGAAGCCTGCAGCACAGAACCGTTTTCACGGTTGAAATACATGGCTTCGCCGTGGTTTTGCAGGGCGGCGTCAACCTGTATCACAACCGCTTCGCCTTCTTTATAGCCCACGATGAAATTGCTGTGCCTTGTCACTTCCACAACAAGCGCGTTGGTATAGTTCTTCATATGGCAATAGATGAGCTTATAGGCGTCCCCGTTCGGTACGGCGGCGTTGAATATCTCGCGCATTTTTGCCTTGTTTGCGGCGTTTTCCGCATCGGTTGCACCGGTAAATACTTTTTTGAAAATGTCTGCAATTCCCATAGTGTTTCTCCTTTTTGTTTGCAATTTATTATAAATTATTATTTTGCTGCCGTCTGTATGTGTTTATTGCCAGGGGCGTTTCCTGTCCAGCCAGCCCTTGCTGCGCCAGTAATCCATATCTGCGGGATTGAGTCCCTTCTTTTGAAACAGGCGCATCACCGAAAAAACAATTTTGCTTTTCAGGCTCGGCTTTACGTTCCCATGGCGGCTGACAATCCGTTTTGCGATGGACGATAGGGCTTTGTCTATCTTTTCTTTCTTTTTTGTGCCGACACCTGCCCAATCCACAGCCGCCACCGCAGCGCCGTAGCGGTATATCCTGCCCACTCCCCAAAAAAACAGACTGTCCGCCATATCCTTGCCGCAGGATTTCATGCCGCCGCCCGCTGCGGTACATAGGCAGACTCCCTGCTTTGCAAACATGGATTCCTGCGGCCTGTGCGACATCCAGCGATAGCCGTAATGATCCAAAAATGCCTTCATGGATCCCGTTGCGTGAAATACATACACAGGGCTGGCGAGTATGATCACATCCGCCGCATCCAGGGCTTCCGTAATGGGCGCAAGCGTTTCGTAATGCGGGCATTTGCGTTCCGATTCCACAAAGCACCTGGTACAGCCTGTACAGAACACGCCGAAATCCCGTGGAAGGAAAAATTCCGTCAGCTCACCGCCTGTTTTTTCGGCTAAGCTATGCGCGATATGATATGTCGAGCCTTTATGGCTTTGACCGTGTATCACAAGTGTTTTCATGCCGTACCTGTGCCCCTTTGCATATGGTTGTTTTTTCTATTATAACACAGATAACATAAAAGCGGATAAGCGAAATGCTAAATGGTATTTTATTCTTTCTTAATATGCTCACAAAATTATTCTATTCTTTTGGCAGTATCCGTGCTATGATACTATCAAGAACATAGGAGGATGCTGCTATGGCATTTGATTTTAAAAAGGAGTATAAGGAATACTATTTGCTCAAAGACAAGCCCGCTATAGTAGATGTACCTGCTGCAAACTTTCTTGCCGTACGCGGCAAGGGCGACCCCAACGAAACAGGCGGTGCATACAGCAGGGCTTTGCAGCTGCTCTACGCGGTAGCCTATACCCTGCGCATGAGCTATAAGGGCAGCTACCATATCGAGGGCTACTATGAGTATGTCGTGCCGCCGCTGGAGGGATTTTGGTGGCAGGAGGGCATACAGGGCATGGACTATGCCCGAAAGGACAAACTGCATTTTGTATCTCTGCTGCGCCTGCCGGATTTTATACGCGAACAGGATGTGGAATGGGCAAAGGCAGAAGCCGCCAAAAAGAAGAAGTTGGATTGCGGCGCTGTCGAATTTTTCCACTATGACGAGGGGCTTTGTGTGCAGTGTATGCACATAGGCAGTTACGATACCGAGCCTGCCACCGTCGAGGTGATGACAGCCTATGCCAAGTCGCAGGGCTATGCCATAGACATATCCGACACACGCCATCATCACGAAATATACATCAGTGACCCGCGTAAGGTTGAGGCGGCGCAATGCAAAACCGTACTGCGCCATCCCCTCAAAAAATTACAATAGGATTTCCGTGCGGTCTGGTGTATGATGTAGGTAAGAAAAAGAAGGAGAAATTTTATGATACACAGCGTACAACTCATGCTATATGTAAACGATGTAGAGAAAATAGCCGATTTCTGGAAAAATACATTCGGCGTAAAAGAAGCCGAACGCAACGACATGCCCGATGGATCCATCAGTGTGACGCTGAACATCACACCGCAGCTTTCCTTTGTATTGTTCAACAAAGAATTTATCCGCAATTATTCGGATGTCGCCAATCTGGACACCCCCTCCGTCATGCTGCATACGGAGCATCTGAATAAGGTGCATAAACGCATTCAGGATGCCGGCTGCTTTGCCAGCGAAATCGGTCTGCATGGCGGTAAGCGAAACTTTCACTTTGCCGACCCGGAACAGAATTATTTTGCGGTAAGCGAGCATAAAGTCTTATTATAAACCCTCACGACAGTCCAAAAACATATATTTCCGGAGTATATTATGACATTAGAAGCATATGATGGTCAGTGTCTGCGCATTGCGGACAGCAGCGGCAACGTATTTGAGGGCGTATGCGCCTACCATAATGCGGCATACGCCAAACAGGAATATGGTCGGAAGCAGGAGGCACTGCAAATGGCCAACTTTGTATTTTTTCAAAGCGATATACGAGAGATTCAAAGCCTGGAGCAAAACCAGGGCCAATGGGGAAAGTTCTCCGCTCCTTATGGACAGTTGGAGGAGTGGAACGTGCAGGATGGCATAGACTGTATACAGGATGTACTGTTTTCGGAAGAAGAGGTGCATGTGTATCGCATGCTCTGCTGCCTGGAGGATTACATAGCGCCCGACACAAAGCATGACCTGGATTGCGGTGAGGCGCTTCCAAAAGTGCTGCAAGAACTGCTGGATACCCGGATTTCGGAGCGCTGCCGGGAAAAAGCCGAGAAAATCATCGCTTTGTGCAAATACTATTATTTGCTGCCGGTATAAAAGCATATTTGTAAGGGCTCTTTTCAATAAAAAACAAAAACTGTGGATGCGCTATTCACAGTTTTTTGTAAATTGCTATGAATATTATAAAAAATGCTTGACCTTTCCCTTGCGTCATAGTCTAGGATAGAGATGTCAGGAGGCGAATACATGTACAAAATCAAAGAACTGGCTGACCTTGCGCAAGTCAGCACACGCACGCTGCGCTACTACGACCGTATCCATCTGCTTAAACCAAGCCGTATAACGGCGTCCGGATACCGCATGTACGGCGAGGAGGAGCTGCTGCGGCTGCAGAAAATATTGTTTTTCAAAGAAATGGATTTCTCTTTGGAGCAGATTATGCAGCTGATAGACTGTAACGAAGCGGCATATAAGGCCATACTTCGGGCGCATTTGAAAGTATTGGAACAGGAGCGCACGCGCATAGGCCTGCTGATAGAAAACATCACACATCGCATAGGCGATGGAAAGGACAATCATATGAGGGATACAGAAAAATTCATGGGTTTCAAAAAAGCTCTGATAGAGGAAAACGATGCTAAGTACGGTGAGGAAATCCGCACAAAATACGGCAAGGAGAACATAGAAGCCTCCTACGATAAGTTTATGAAGCTGAGCCCCGCCCAATACGAGCACATGCAAAATCTGGGCAAGGAAATCTGCGTCGCGCTCGAAAAAGCCGTGCAGAGCGGTGCTTCACCAAGCGATGCCGCAGGCCGCGAGATTGCACAAAAACATGTGGAATGGATACACATCAGCTGGTCGCAATACTCCAAAGAGGCACATCTGGGCTTGTTGGAGCTGTATGTAAACGACCCCGGGTTCACGCAGTACTATGACGCCCATGTCAGCGGCTGCGCCGCTTTCCTGAAACAGGCTGTTGAAGCGTATTTGGAGGAGTGAAATAGAAGGAGCAGCCGAACAATCGGCTGCTTTTTTGGATATGCTATATCTTTTCGTGAGCGGGATACATATGAATACGTACCGTTCTCGGTTAAAAACAGCATTTTATAAAACAGAGCGTATATCAGCATGCAAAACTGAAAAAATGGAAGTTGGCATAAAATCTTGCTTTGCTGACGGAGGAGCTGATACTAAAATCAAATAAACCAAGCACAAATCACCCCAAAAGATGAATAATTAGATGAGGTGATTTTTATGAATAAAAGAAAAT
>JBHADM010000156.1:0-17213 GCA_041855045.1 Bacillota bacterium
CCGATTTTCCGGCTTCGTGACCGTTTCGAATGCTGCATGCAAACTCACGCAGCTTTAACGTTAAGAATTTATCCATCGCATGGGTTGCAGATGAGGATGCAGATTCGGGCATTACTTGTTTTGGAACAACACCATACTTTTGAATAATGCCAACAAACATATCCCATTGTCCGCCATCGCCAAGCGGATCCTTTAATAAGAAACCAACTTCTCTGCTTTCTAAGGGGAGATTCAATGTTTCCAAAATGTTTTCCAAGAAAAGATTTGATTTTTCCAGTTTATCCCAAAATAATGGATAGGACTGGCTTAATTCAAACCCCTCCAAATTTAATTTTTTCATGACTTCACGTCGCATCACATTCAACGCAGCGAACATCCAGCAACGTCCGCTCGCTTTTTGATTGGTAACGTCTTTTGCCATATCAATGCTCACAGAATAATAATGCGGAGCTTGGTTCATTAATGCAGAGTTTTCAGCACTTTCCAAAATACCATTTTTGATGGTGGAATACATTGCAAGTTGATTCGCTCTGCTCGATTCAAAATTCTGGTCGAATTTCTTCAGTTGCTCTAATGAAATTTGTTTCATCGTATCCTCCTAAATTTTTGATACTTTAAATTATACCATATTTTATTGGATTATTACAGCAAACATGACTTTTTTCAATGCAAACTTGACAGTATCAACATATAAATTATAATTGATTATGAGGTGAAAAAATGCGCGTTAAAGTATTTGGATTCCGTCCAAACAGAGCGTTGGAAAAAATGTTAGCGGACATACAGTCTGATTATGCATCACATCATGAGATCATACTTATTGTGCCGGAACATTATACACTGGAAGCCCAGAAGGATATATTAAACAAGTTAAATATATCCGGTTTTTTTAACATACAAATTTTAACTCCTAGCTATTTATCCTCTTTGATGATTGAAAAAAACATCAGCAAATTTAATAATGTTGTAAGTACTCCCGGTGAAGCAGTTGTACTATCTTTGATTGTAGAGAAACTAAGCAACAGCTTGGCGTATTATAAAGACTGTTTTAGGCAGCGCGGCGTTTATTTGGATTTGGTTGATTTTTTAAGTGACCTGATGCGTAATGAGGTCAGTATAAAAAATATAGAAGAATACCTATCTGCACTTCCTGCTTCACAACTGAAAACCAAATGGACGGATATATTAAATATATATAGAGAGTACCTGGCGTTTTTTGAGCAACGCTTCGTCAATAGCGCCGGCCTTCCAAAATTCACAGCAGAATCCATTTTAGAACATCATTTTTTTGAAAACAAAGTTGTTTATGTATATGGTTTTGACCAGATTCGAAAATCTCTTCGAGATATACTTGTTCCGATTGCTATCAAATCCGAAAAAGTCTTGCTATATTTAAATTTGCAGGGACGATTTGCTTTGGATTACAATTTGTATATCCCCATGGAAAAAAGTGTAAACGCACTTTTTGACCAGCTCTTGCTGCATACTGTTCCCTGTGAGCTTGAATATATAACAAACACTTTGCATTCCCCCGCGCCGTTTGTGCACATAGACCGCACATTATATTGCAAACCCAGCAAAGAAACAGCGCAGGAATATACTGAAAAACAGGATAATATTATCGTATTTAACGGCAACTCGCCTTACGAAGAAATAAAGTATGTTTGCGCAAAAGTGAAGGAACTTTTGATGGAAGGCATCTCTTTCCATAAGCTTGCTATATTATTACCCGAGAAAAATGACTACGCCTTTATGCTCTATTCGGAACTATTAAATCTGGGCATACCTTTTCATAACAATGAAGAATTTACCCTTGCAAGTCACCCTCTTGCGCGATATTTAATGCAGACGGTTTATTATCTCAGTAATCCGCAGCATCCAGACTATATCTCCGCATTGTTGCACAATCCCTATTGCCCTTTAACACAGGAGGAAACCTCTTTTCTAAATAACTATGTACTGCAAAATGGAATCACGCCGAATATGTGGCTAAAGCCATTTACTCGTCAAAAAAAACAGGTACAGAGAGCGGAGCTTCTTCGCCAAAAATTGATTGAACCGATACTGATCTTAAAGAACAACTTATTGTCTGCTACCACCTTTGATAAAATCACCCAATCCCTGCTATTGTTTTTACAAGAAAATCAATTATTTACAAGGATCCAATTAGAAGAAAAAATTCTAATTAAATATGGCCTATACAGCAGCGCAGACTACAATAAACAATTGTCAGAAAGCATCTTGGATGTGCTAAAACAAATCCAAACGATTTTATCCAACGAAGTTATCGATTTACACAAGCTTGCAAGGTATTTAGACTATGGATTTCAAGAAGCGAGCATTACAGCTTTGCCTCCCATTGACGACAGTCTGGCAATCAGCACCCTTACGCGCGTGCTGTTAAACAACTTGGATTATTTATTTATTCTGGGCTTTAATGAGAATGTCTTGGCGAGCAATGCTTCCGGATTGTTTGAGCACCATGAGATATCCGAATTTGAGCACAACGCGAATATTCGCTTAAATATTTCACCCGAAGACTTAGATCAAACCAATCGCCAACACATTAAAAAAGCATTTACTATGGCCAAGAAAAAGCTTTATATAAGCTATAGCAAAACAAGTTTTAGTGGAAAAAATCTATGGCCTTTCCCTGCATTAACAGAAATGGAAAATCGTTTTTTCAAAAATACTCTGCAATACGATACATTGGTTCCGATAAGCCGAAATGAGCATGTAAATAAACTGAAGCGTGAATTTCAGCAGGTATTTATTCAGCTTGCAAGCAGCAAAACACTTAATGAAAACAATTTATTGAAAAAATTATCCAGCTTGATTCATAGTATGCGGGTAGAAGGTCTGAACGATATAGAGATAAAATCTTTAGTTTCTTCAAAAAGTATGGAACATATTCGCCCCGATACTGCAAAACGTCTATTTAAAAGTACTACTGTGTCCGTATCACGCTTGGAACAATATGCTAAGTGCCCCTTTAAGCACTTTATTGATTATGGCCTCAAACCGGATAAAAATGAAAAATGGGAGACAAAAGCCTCCGACACCGGAACATTTTATCATGCTGTCTTCGAACAATTCTTTGAAGCGTTGATGAAGCAAGATCCTCCTTTTGATTTATCCGACCAAGATGTAAATAGTATGCTGGATCAAATAATCGATAAGAGTGCCCTTTTACAAAACGACGGCCCATACAGCGACAATTCTGTAGGGCTGGTCAAACTGAAAAATATGCGCGCAAACATCAAACAAGCCGGTCAAATATTGTTTGCATACAACAAACAAAGTAAGTTTCGGATAAAAGCAACCGAATATCGCTTTGATGAACATAGTAAAATACCTTTTATCATCTCTTTAGAGGATGGCAGCGCTATTACATTGCGTGGCAGTATTGATAGACTCGATGAATACCAAGACGAACAGAGTCATTTTATGCGCGTCATAGACTACAAAAGCAGCCATAAGGAGTTAAAAGCCAGTGAACTATGGTATGGTTCTCAACTGCAGTTACTTCTGTATCTCAATGTGATTATGCAGCACTTCAAAGGCATCAAACCCTCCGGCGCATTCTATTTTCATATCAATAATCCGTGGGTACAGAGTAACGATGATAACAGAGCAGGTGTCTTTAATGAACAGCTGAAAGAGTTACGGTTAGACGGCGTTGTATTGAAGGATTATGAATCCATACTCGCGCTGGATATCAACAAAGAAAATCCCATTAGCATTGCAAAATACATTAAAAAGGACAATAATTTCTCCGACAAAGATAAATTACTGGCAGAGGAAGATTTACTTGCGCTCATAAAACACTGTTTAGATAAAGCAAAAGAATTGGCAAGTCTAATTAATCAGGGCATCATACAAGTAAAACCTTTAAAAGCAGATGACCGGCTTCCCTGTGAATTTTGCGAATACAAAGGCATTTGTTTTGTTGATAAAGAGCATACAGAGCTGGAGAAGATTAATTTCCCAACATTGATTGAAAGAATACATGAAAGAAGCACCTCGGACAAACCTGTCTAAGGTGCTTTTAGTTATTACAGATTGGCTTTAATTTTTTCTACAAAATTGCAGACCTCCCAAGGGAAGAGTCCGTCGTTACGGCCAAAATGACCGTTCATGGCGGTGTTCTTATAGATAGGACGGCGCAAATCCAAAGTGTTAATCATGCCGTCAGGGGTAAAGTCAAAGATTTTAGCAATCAACTTAGATAACTTTTCGTCATCCATTTTTCCCGTTCCAAAAGTGTCAATATTTACACTTACCGGTTTTGCAACACCAATGGCGTATGCCAATGCAACCTCCACTCGATCGGCTAAGCCGGCAGCAACAATATTCTTAGCGGCGTGCCTGGCAGCATAGGACGCGGTTCTGTCAACCTTTGTCGGGTCTTTTCCGCTGAATGCACCACCACCATGCTTAGAATATCCGCCGTAAGTATCTACAATGATTTTTCTGCCGGTTAATCCGCTATCGCCAACCGGACCTCCTACAACAAATCGACCGGTGGGATTGATAAGATACTTTGTATTCGCATTGATATACTGAGTTGGAATAGATTGTTTGATCACCTCTTCTATCATTGCTTCTTCGATTTCCTTGTGGCTGACATGTGCTGCATGTTGGGTTGAGAGCACAACAGTATCCACATAAAGGGGCTTATCGTCTTCATACACAATGCTTACCTGCGCTTTACCGTCCGGCTTTAGCCAATCAAGTTTTGCGTTTTGTCGTACATCAGCCAAATTGGCTGTTAATTTATGTGCTAAAGAAATCGGCAAGGGCATTAATGTGTCGGTTTCGTTACATGCGTAACCAAACATCATCCCTTGATCCCCTGCTCCAGTAGTATGCTGGTTACCTTGCTTTCTGCTTTCCAAAGCGTTGTTTACGCCCTGCGCAATATCCGGGGATTGTTGATGTACGGAAATTAGCACCGAACAAGTGTTACCGTTAAACATGGCATCGCTACTATCATAACCTATACCTACTGCTGTATCTCTTGCCAGCTTTTCAATATCCACCCATACATCTGTATTGATTTCACCCATTACCATAATAAGACCGGTTGTAGTTACAGTTTCACACGCAACGTGAGCAAATTTATCTTTCTCAATAATCGCATCCAACACTGCATCTGAAATTTGATCGCACATTTTATCCGGATGTCCGATGGTAACGGATTCCGAGGTAAATACTCTATTCATTGTTTCCTCCTAAAAATAAAAAAATCTGCATAGCAGATAAAAAGAAAGTATATATACCTTATCTGCCGGATGATCCGTAGGATGGAGCACCTTCACTATGCTATTGCATAGTAGGTTGCCGGGCATCATGGGGCCTAATCCCTCCGCCGCTCTTTATAAGGATTAAAGATCTTATTTATAGTATCACTTGAAATACAAAAAGTCAAGTATACCAAACACTTGACTTTTTGAAATATTGTTGTTATTTACTCTCCGGCGTGTACAACTTTTATCAGGTTGGTTGTCCCTGCTACACCCAAAGGTACCCCCGCAGTGAGAACCACAGTATCCCCAAAATTTACTAAACCGGAGCGGATTGCTGCATTGACCGCCGCCTCAAATAAGACATCCGTTACGTTTTCCTCTCCTACCATTAGAGAAGTACATCCCCATGATAAGGAAAGCTGACGCAGAGTAGTGTTATTTGGAGTACATGCAATAATTGGAATATCTGATCGAAAGCGGCTTATCATGCGCGCTGTCGTACCCATTTCGGTAACCGTAATGATTGCTTTTGCATTTAGATTATACGCAATCAAGCATGTTGCGTGCGATATGGCATCCGTAACATCCAATGCAAATTGACCTGTGGAGTGTTCAAAAAATCGGCTCTTATAGTCAATATCATTCTCCGCGCGCTCTGCAATACGCGCCATGGTGCGAACCGCTTCTACCGGATACTTACCGTTTGCGGTCTCCCCGGACAGCATAATTGCACTGGTACCATCGTATATTGCATTAGCAACGTCGGTGGTTTCGGCACGCGTCGGTCTAGGATGGGCATTCATACTTTCCAGCATTTGGGTAGCCGTAACCACCGGTCTGCCTGCGAGTATGGTGGCTTTGATGATCCGTTTTTGCAAAATCGGTATCTCTTCCAGAGGGATTTCCACACCCATGTCTCCGCGGGCTATCATACAGGCATCGCTATTTGCAATGATTTCGTCGATGTTTTTTACACCTTCTGCATTTTCGATTTTTGCAATAATTCGAACATGCTTTCCGCCGTTCTCATCTAATAACTTTCGCATCTGTTTCAAATCATCTTTATTGCGTACAAAGGACGCTGCAACAAAATCGAAGCCAGTACGAATACCGAAAATGATGTCATCGATGTCACTCTGGCTTAAATATGGCATAGAGAATCTTGTTCCCGGCAAATTTATGCCTTTTCGATTGGATACCTCGCCTCCGGATAAAACCGTACAGATAATATCGGTTTCCGTTTTATTATCCACAATGAGCTCAATCAAACCATCGTCTATTAAAATTGGAGAGCCGACGGCAATATCCTTGGGAAGATCCGCATAAGTAATCGAAACGATTTCTTTTGTTCCTTCCACCTCTCGGGTTGTTAGCGTAAATGTATCACCTTTGACTAAAAGGATTTTATTATCTTTAAAAGTTTTAATACGGATCTCCGGGCCTCTGGTATCCAGCACAGTCGCCACATTGACCGACAGCTCATTTCGTACTTTTACCAGAGTTTTAAAGGTATCTAAATGAGAGTTCTGCGTGCCATGAGAAAAATTGAAACGAGCAATGTCCATTCCGGCTTTTATCATTTCTCGAATAGTATCGGCATTATTGGAAGCCGGGCCTAAGGTACAAATTATTTTAGTTTTTCTCATAGTATCCTCTTTTCAATCATAGTCTCATAATATTGCTATTATAGTATATATTAGTTAGATGTATTTGGCAAATAAAAATCAGCAGTCCACACTGCTGATTCGTTGATATTTTAATATCTTGGGGTTACACCCACATATTTTCGCTCCGGTCTTGCCTTATATGTATCACGGGATACCTTGGTACGAGAAACCAAAGTATCTCCATCATATTTTAAAAGATATGTATCTATTACATAACCTTCCCTTGCTTTGGAAACGACATGCTCCTGATCTGTATAGGTGACATATTGCGCCTGTCTATCCTTTACGATTACAGGGTTCAACGGCGCAGGCAGTATCTCCACCTGTTCTGTCACCAGCTCATAGCGAATATTATCCTGTGCATACCCATAAATCGCAACCTCTGCCATATATCTACGGCGATTTGCAGGATCTCTTATCACCTTGGCAGAGATAAAAATATCATGCTTTGTATTATTTTCGAAAATAAAATCAATCTCTCTATCCTTCGTAAGATATACCGTTGCATCTAATCCCATATCGGTATAATTGACAGGAAGGGAATGCTGTTCTCGTTTTCTTATACGCAAACCGGATTGTAATGCAGCCAAATAAACTGTGGTGCTTGCCTGACATACACCTCCACCGTACCCATACACCAAATCTCCATAAGCATACTCAATCGCCTCAAAAAATCCCTTTTCTAAGGTGCGCTCTCCTACGATACGATTAAAGCTAAATCGTTTTCCGGGTTTTAAGGTCATACCATTGAATCTGGAAAAAGCCACACGAATGTTATCAATACGTTGTTCCGTGCTTTCTTTTGAGATTGGCGTGCGACTTCTATTCAGCAATTTATAACGCTGTTTCAAGTCTGCCAGCAATACCTTCGGAGCAATTTGCGTTGCTTTTAGCTCGACTGTTCCCGAACTAAAATTGTTCAATAAATCAAGAATCTCTTCTCTGGCCGATTTGATGTCGATTTCTCTTCCATAAACTTCCGGTTCAAAGCTAAACACATTGTCGCTGTCCGGATTGAATCCGGATACAGAGGCATCTTTTGCAGCGATATAGGCATGGTTTTTCACCTGCTCCAGCATAGAATCTATTGTAGAGTAGTTCATAGTCGTACGTTCTGACAGATACTCCGATTTTTCGACAGAATCCGAATCAAAGCTTCTTGTTTTATTCTCTGACCAGGCTTTGTTTAAAGTATAATCAGAATTTATCTGAAAACCGACAGTGGCCGCATTTACAGAAAAAACAGTTACGCCTTGAAAGTTCACTGAAACATTGAGCGAGTTTCTTAGATTAAATGTATTTTGGGAAATTTTACTTTTCCCCTCTTCAAATGTAAGACCGCCCAAATCGACACCATCTACAAAAGTTTCTTTCGCAAACACTTCTTTGGATGGAATTGCGGTAGGTATTGCAGTAGACACTGCTTCCTGCGTATTTGGGATTTGAGTGCTGATTGCGCTATACAAAGTAGGGCTTGGATTTATGTTGCCTCCCGGATTGGAAGACTGTTTTCCCTGCAACAGTATAATACCTGCAAGCACAACCACAGTGGCGACGCCGGCAACCGCAATCTTCGGAACAACAGATTTTTTTATTGACTCCTGCTGCGGTTGATAATATGCATTGGGATACTGCTGTGATGCATAGTAATTTTGCTTATATTGATTGGGATATTGTTGTGGGTTTTGTTGTGCGTTATTTGACGGATAATAGTACGGATAATTTTGGGAATAGTTTTGCTGTTGATAGGGGGCGGCGTTATTTGTCGCCCGGCTATTTGCGTTCGAAGCAGAACGGTAATTATTTCCGTTTTGCGGCATATCATGTACTTTTCTTTCACTCTGCCGTGCAGATGTTTTGCGTCTGTTGTCTGACATATATCCTCTAGATGATAAAATTACCTTACTAAAAAATAAGGTAATTCTATTATATCATATTCTTATGAAACAACGGCTGTTTCTAATTTTTTTGTTGAAGATGTTGTATTTACAGTTTCGTCAGTATGATTGATAGTATCCTGTCGAAGCTCTGCGGACTGCAAAACTTTACCTTCCATGATTGCCACAAACTCCGCGCGAGATAATGTTTGCTCCTTAATCAAAGCTTGTGTAACAGCCTCAAGCTTCTCATAGTTATCTTTCAATACCTTTTTTGCATTTGCAAAGCAGCTTGCCAATATGGTTTCCACTTCGCGATCGATTTTTGCAGCAATTTCTTCGCTATATGCTTTGCTGTGACCAAATTCACGACCGACAAAAACTTCGTCATCGCTTCCCAAATATATGGTACCCATATTTTCGCTCATTCCAAACTGTGTTACCATTTTACGAGCAAGATTGGTTACATATTTTAAATCGGACTGTGAACCTACATAGTAATCACCTAAGGCAATTTCTTCCGCTGCATGACCGCCCAAGGCCATGGTTATCATGGCGATTAATTTTTTTCGACTGATGTTATCTGTTTCTTCTGCCGGAAGTGATAAAGTATGTCCTCCCGATTGTCCACGAGGAACAATTGTTACCAAATGCACTTCGTCGCACTCGGGAATAACATGCCCGATAACCGCATGACCGGCTTCGTGATATGCAGTCATCAGCTGATCCTGCTCGGATTTTTTGTGGCTCTTTTTTTCCGGTCCCATTTGCACACGGGCAATTGCGTCGATTAAATGCTGCTGTGATACCTTCTTTTTCTTTTCACGTGTAGCAAGTATTGCGCCTTCGTTCATGACATTTTCAATATCAGCACCGGTTGCATAAGGCAATCGTTTGGCAAGATTTTGAAAGTCAACATCTTCTCCAAGAGGTTTTCCCTTGCTATGTACCTTCATAATGGCCACACGTCCATCCAAGTCCGGATAGCTGACGGTGACCTGTCTGTCAAAACGTCCCGGTCTTAGCAATGCCGGGTCAAGTATATCGCGTCTGTTGGTAGCTGCCATGACAATGACACCTTCATTAACACTAAAGCCATCCATTTCTACCAGCAGCTGGTTTAAAGTTTGTTCGCGTTCATCATGACCGCCGCCCAATCCGGCGCCTCTGTGTCGACCAACCGCATCAATTTCATCAATAAACACGATGCTGGGGGCGGCCTTTTTGGCTTGATCAAATAGGTCTCTCACGCGGCTTGCGCCTACACCGACGAACATTTCCACAAAGTCGGAGCCGGATATTGAAAAGAAAGGTGCTTTTGCCTCACCGGCAACCGCTTTTGCAAGCAGTGTTTTACCGGTTCCCGGAGGGCCAACCAATAGAACTCCTTTGGGAATACGCGCGCCCATTTCGGTGTAAGCTTTTGGGTTTTTCAGAAAATCCACCATTTCCTGAAGCTCTTCTTTTTCCTCATCAGCACCGGCAACGTCTGCGAATGTAATGGGATTCTTGGAAGGATCACTCAGTCTGGCTTTACTTTTCCCAAAATTCATTACCTTGCCGCCACCACCTGCCTGGCTCCTAAGAATAAAGAACCAAATGGCTGCGGTCACAATAATAATAATGAAAAACGGCAGCAGTTCGGCATACCAAGGCACCACTACCGGCGCACGATATTGTATTTGAAAACCAAAGTCGTTAATGGTAACCTGTTCGATCGGGATACCTTTTTTTTGTGCAACCAGCTGTCTTACATCGTCGGTGAAACTTGTGCCTATTGTTGTTTCAAAATCAAAACGAGTTTCAGGAAATGATTTTGTATCTTTAATCTTTGTTTCCTTTAACAATCCAACCAAACTATTGTTACGGATAGCAACAGCTTCTACTTTCTCATCTTCAATCAAAGACAAAAGTTCGGGATATTCAATTCGCTTTCCATTTTGCTCAAGAAGACCGCCATTAATAATGGTGGCCATGATAATAAATGAAATCAGTATGACAATATAACCTATAAAACCCTTTGACTTATTCAAGTACAGGCCTCCTATTTCGTAGTTCTTAGCATTGCGCCAGTTAAAAGTATAGCATAAGAATGAGCCGAATTCAATTTATACACCTTTTATTTAAAAAACTTTACAAATATGGTATCAACAAAAAACTACAATTTGAAACCTTTTTCCCGGCTTATTCACTGTATATTTCCTTTTTTAACACGCCAACATCAGGGAGATTTCTATATTTTTCGGCATAATCCAATCCATAGCCAACGACAAAAGCGTCCGGTGTTTCAAAACACGAATACTCCACTTTCAAATCCACTTTGCGTCGGGCAGGTTTGTCCAATAAAGAAACAATACGAATGGATTTTGCTCCGCGTTCTTCCAACACTTTTTTCAAAAAGTTTAATGTCGTACCGGTATCCACAATGTCTTCAATGATTAAAACATCTTTTCCGAAAATACTTCTGTCCAAGTCTTTAATCATTCTAACCTCTCCACTGGTTGAGGTTGCATTGCCATAGCTGGAAATTGCCATATGTTCAATTTCAAGAGGAAGGTCAATTTCGCGAATCAAATCTGCAAAAAACACACAAGCTCCTTTTAGAATACAAATTGCCACCGGTTCTTTTCCGGCATAATCTTCGGTTATTTTTGCCCCCAATTTTTTAATAGCCTTCGCTATCTGTTCCTTTGTAAATAGGATTTCTTGAATATCCTGATAACAACTTGCTGTAATCTCCATAACTATTTCCTTTCTTTTTGCCAAGCAAATGTGCTTTTAATGATAATCTTCTCATATTCTTCAGTGCATCTCAAGTCTTCCGACGCGCCTACTCCACAAACCCACAATATATCGGAACCGATCGCAAGCAAAGGGATATAATCCCGAAACTCCTTGTCAATCTGTCTTTCAATCAGATATTTTTTTAATGATTTTGTTCCTTTCATTCCAAATGGGCGAATCCTATCCCCTGTTTTTCTTGTTCGAAATATCGCTTTTTTCAATAGCTTTTTAGGGATGGATTGCACGGTAGAACCATTGTTTTTATGTATATCCTCTGCAAATTCGAACTGCAGATTTCCAAATGTTTTATCAGACTGTAAAACAAAATAGGCATTTTGTGCCTGATACCGCTCGAATCCGGGTAAACCCTCCACATCTATATGCTCTCTGTCAAACGCAAAATGTAAATAAGTTTTGGATTTAGAGGCAAATATTCCTTTATAAAGTTCTATTTGATGTATGTTTTCATCCAACAGCATCTGGTACACACGCATACTGCTATCATACGACAGCCCATACTCCTCTACCTTATCTGTTTGAAGCAGCCTGGATTTTTGAATATCGTACAGTTTGCGTATAACTCGCAAGGCAACGGGACGTTCCAACGTTCTAACAAACTGTAAAGAAATACACGAAAACGGAAAAGCTATAATAGCATGACTGTTCATTATTTTTTTTACAAGATTCTCAAAGTAATTGACATCATCATTCGCCTGTTGCGTAAGCCTATATACAGATTTATCAAAAAAAGGGTAGCGCAATCTGATTTGAGGAATAATATGTAGACGAAAAAAGTTTCGGGTATAATCGTCTTGATAGTTACTCATGTCCTCTCGAAACTCTATATGATTGGACGCCAAGGCCTGTAAAATACTTTCTTTCGGAATAGCCAGAAAAGGTCTGAGCAGTGTCATACCACCAATATCATTTCGAATTTTAATCCCTGCCAAGCCGTTAAGACCTGTACCTCTGGCAATATTCATTAATACGCTTTCAACCAGATCTTGCTGATGCTGCGCCAACAAAATACAGTCTAAGGAAAATTTCCGATATGCTCGCTCAAACACTGCATATCTGAATTTTCTCGCCTTAGTCTCCACACCTGCATGTAAATTTGCCAAACCATCAATATGCTCCAAATACAACGGAACGTCCAGTGAATTACAAACATCTTTTACAAAGAGTGCGTCCTGCAAAGATGATTCACCCCGTATGCCATGTTCAACATGAATTGCAAATAAATTGATATCCAGCTTATGCCGGAGCATATGCAGAGTATATAGAAGCGCTATGGAATCGGCACCACCTGAAACAGCAATACCTACATTTTTAAAAATGTAGGTATTGTCCTTAAAAAGCGCTTCCACTGTATGACATAAAACATCAAATTGTAGCATTTTTTGGGTGTTCATACTATTCTGCACGATATACCAGAGAAGTTAAAATATTATCGGAAATATAGTACTGCAACATAATCGGGTAAGGCAATGTATTGGAAAATTTCATATCTATTGTACTGATACTTCCAACTGCAGCGTCAAAACCAACCGGAACATACACCGCGCCGGATTTTGAATGTACACGACGATAATTTACCAAAACAGGAATCTGTAGTAAAGTGTTATACGTTGTGGTATTTAATTGGCAAGTGCCGCCGCCGTATCCAACAGACACCTCTTTGCTGGCAATCGGCGCCTTCATATATCCGTTTGATTTTTTGTAAGGTCCAATCATATTATTCATGGAAACCTGCTCACCCGGCTGCAAAATCTTTCCATTAATCATATCCGCTGAGTGATACATATTGTAAACTCTTCCAATAATATCCAAGTTGCTGTTATGAACAGGGAAAAAGGTGGTGAATACACTGATCAAATCCCCTTTTTCGGCTTTATCAAAGTCTTTTACCTCAATAAGCTGCAGAGCATTATCTTCTTTTATCAAAGCATGTCTGCGTTTCATATACGCTACGTGCATATAACCATTTGCATCCGGCGCTTCCACGCCGATAACCGAACCAGCAGGTATAACCTTGTGAATCTGTGTGGTATTTTTTTGATCATACAATGGGGTATCGACCGGCAAAACCGCAGCGTATTTATAGTTTACAATGCCAGGGAAGCGATCCGCATAGGGATCTATAAAATCGTATTGCACCAAAAGATTGGTTTTGATATAGCCTGTCACACCTGCATATTGCGCCATCGCCCAATCGCCTTTGATTTGAGACAAAACCAGTTCTTCTGAATATTTCGGAACCGTTATTAGATAAGAAGATTGATCATTCGGCTCACTATATAACACAGCACTTTCTTTATTCTTCGCTTTATAGCGCGCTGTAAATTCTTGCATTGTATCAAAAACACCATTGGGATCGGTAATCATAATTTGTGTGTCCAAAGGCGCTTCTTCCTGCGGCGGAGCCGCACTTTCCTCCACTGTAATACTGGAAAGATTGACTTGAAAATCCTTGAAGAACTTTGACTGTACATACCCAATACGATTGAGATACTTCACTTTAAAATAGTCATCCCCAATTGCCAGAATATCCAATGTCGTGTTGTCCGGAATACTGGCAATGCCGCGAGATTGCATATCTTCTGTCAGTCTCATCTTAAGCTGGCGTATGCTTGTAGCGCGATATTTTGCCGTCTCTTCCTCCGCAAACGCAAAAGAAACCGATGTAACGGTTAGACTACATATCAGCATAAATATACAAATTTTATTAAGTAAGCGTGTCATACTATAAATATACCTTTCACAGCTATTATCATAGTTAGAAATAGAATTTAATTATACCAAAAGAATGGAAAAGTTACAATTCAAGAAAGACTCTGTAATTAATTGTTACGATTCATCAATTCTATCTTTCTTTCCAACTTTCTGTCCGCGATAACTTTTTCATATCCTTCTTCCGATGGTATATAATATTCTTTATCCATAAACTCTTCCGGAAGATATTTTTGTTCCACGATATGATGCTCATAATTATGAGGATACAAATATTCTCCGTATACTTCCCCTTTTACGGCATAGCTATGATCGCATAAATATTTAGGCACCTGCACAATGTCTCCGCTCCTCGCATCCTGCATAGCGGCATCTATGGCTTGCACCACACTGTTGGATTTTGGGGCTTCGGCAATAGCAATAACAGCCTGTGTCAGGGATATTCTTGCTTCCGGCATGCCTACAAACTCCACCGCTTTCACTGCGGCATGGGCTTGTAGCATTACAAGGGGATCTGCCAAACCGACATCCTCGCTTGCATGCACCATAACACGACGTGCAATAATGCGCGGATCTATTCCCGTATGCAATAGACGAGCCAGCCAAAAAACGGCCGCATTAGAGTCGGAGCCGCGCATACTTTTAATCAATGCCGAAATCATATCATAGTACAATTGCTTATCGATACCAATCAAAGGAGTTTGTACGCATTCCTGAGCATCATCCAAAGAAATGTGTTTTATGCCCTCAGCAATATCGGCTGTAAGCACTGCCATTTCCAGAGCGGACAAAGCCTGCCTGAAATCTCCGCCCGAGGTGGCAGCAATATACTGAACAGCCTCGTCTGTAATGCTTATTTTTTCATTTCCGAATCCCCTCTCCGTATCCCTCAATGCAGCGCGTAAGGCCTGCTCGATGTGATGCGGTTGATGTGGCAGAAAACGATACACCCGACATCTGCTCACAATCGCCGGCGTCATTGCGGCAGAAGGATTTTCCGTTGTGGATCCAATGAATTTTACCAATCCGCTTTCTATTGCGGGAAGTATGCTGTCGGACTGTGTTTTGCTCCAGCGATGACACTCATCCAAAAACAGGTAGGTGGAACGATTGTGTAACAATAGACTCTGCTCCGCCTCTTTTAGAACAGCGCGCAGTTCCGTTACGCCCGATGTAACAGCATTGATTTTCACAAAGCGGCTCTTGGTATATGAGGCGATAATATTCGCAACGGTCGTTTTTCCCGTGCCGGCCGGGCCATAAAAAATGCAGGACGTAAGTGCGTCGTTTTCTATTGCACGGCGCAACAATCTACCTTTACCAATTAAATGTTCCTGTCCATACACTTCATCCAAATTTCTGGGGCGCATTCTGTCTGCAAGGGGTTTATTTTTTATGAAATTATCTGTATTTTGAAATAAATTTTGCTGCATAATTGAACTGAAAGGAGCATGATGAAACATGCTCCTACGATTAAAAACGAGAGTAGTTTGGCGCTTCTTTGGTCAATGAAATGTCGTGAGGGTGGCTCTCGGTAAGACCTGCGCTGGTAATTTGAATAAACTGCGCATTGGTACGTAAGGCTTCGATATCTTTCGCGCCGCAATAGCCCATACCTGCGCGAAGTCCGCCCATTAACTGGAATATGGTGTCGGACAACACGCCCTTATACGGCACTCTGCCTTCTACACCCTCGGGAACCAATTTTTTATTGCCTTCCTGGAAATAGCGATCGCTGCTGCCACTGCTCATGGCACCAAGGGAACCCATGCCGCGATAAACTTTGAAAGAACGACCCTGATAGATTTCCATTTCACCCGGTGCTTCTTCCACACCTGCAAGTAAACTTCCCAGCATGACCGCATGTGCGCCGGCACCAATGGCCTTTGCAATATCACCCGAATATTTAATGCCGCCGTCGGCAATGATCGGCTTACCATACTTTGCTGCTTCGTTTGCACAATCTGCAATAGCGGTAATTTGCGGCACACCTATACCTGCAACCACACGAGTGGTGCAGATGGAACCGGGGCCTATTCCCACTTTTACACAATCGGCACCAGAAGCAAATAACGCTTTAGTCGCTTCTGCCGTTGCGACATTGCCTGCAAAAATAACCATATCCTCATATTTTGCACGCAGTTTTTCCAATGTATGCAATACGCCTTTGCTATGACCGTGTGCAGTATCGATGGATAGCACATCCACTCCTGCTTTTACCAAGGCATCGGCACGCTCCATTACATCACCAGTAACACCTAAAGCGGCACCGCACAGCAAACGACCCTTTACATCTTTTGCAGAGTAGGGATATTTATGGGATTTTTCAATGTCCTTTATTGTTATCAGCCCGCGTAGATTATAGTCTTCATCAACAATAGGAAGCTTTTCAATGCGATGTTTTGCTAAAAGTGCCTTTGCCTGTTCTAAAGTAGTGCCTACAGGAGCGGTAATCAATCCTTCGGAGGTCATGACTTCCGATATTTTTTTAGAATAATCCGTTTCAAATCGCAAATCACGGTTGGTTAATATGCCTACCAATCTTGTTCCGCGAACAATTGGTACGCCGCTTATTTTATAACGTGCCATCAACTTGTCGGCATCGTAAATATTATGTTCCGGAGTCAGATGAAAAGGATCTGTTATGACGCCGTTTTCGCTTCTTTTTACCTTATCTACCATGGAAGCCTGGCGATCTATATCCATATTCTTATGGATGATGCCCAGTCCGCCTTCTCGCGCAATGGCAATTGCCATTTTGGCGTCGGTTACCGTATCCATTGCGGCCGATAACAACGGAATATTCAACTTGATTTTATCTCCCAAACTTGTGCTCAAATCTACGGAATTTGGCACCACCTCACTGGCTTGGGGTATCAATAAGACATCATCAAAGGTTAATCCTA
>JBHADM010000157.1:0-12625 GCA_041855045.1 Bacillota bacterium
AGCGATATCGCACGGAGGAATTTATAAATGGCACCTAAAAAGCAAGTAAAAAGGGCTACGCGTAAACGCCGTGAAAGAAAATTAGTAGAACGCGGTGCAGCGCATATTCGCTCTTCTTTTAACAATACCATTGTAACCATTACAGATATCAATGGTAATGCGCTGTCATGGGCAAGTGCCGGTGGTTTGGGCTTCCGCGGAAGCAAAAAATCCACCCCCTTTGCCGCACAGATGGCAGCAGAAACAGCCGCTAAGGCATCTTTAGAGTATGGCCTTAAGACGGTAGAAGTATATGTAAAAGGACCCGGTTCAGGCCGTGAGGCAGCCATTCGCGCCTTGCAGACAGCCGGTCTTGATGTGAACATGATCAAGGACGTAACGCCTATTCCACATAATGGTTGCCGTCCTCCCAAACGCAGAAGAGTTTAAGGAAGGAGATTCAAAATGGCAAGAAATCGTGAACCAATCGCAAAGACTTGTAGATCATTGGGTATCTCCCCGGCAGCGTTGGGATATTCCAATAAAAAGTCTACTCGCAACCCCGGCGGCGATAAGCGCAAAAAGGTTAGTGAGTATGGTATACAATTAAAAGAAAAACAAAAAGTACGCTTCATATATGGCATTATGGAAAAACAATTCCGTCTTCTATATGAGCGCGCACGTAAAGTAAAGGGCAACACAGCAGAAAACATTCTGATGCTCTGCGAACGCCGCTTGGATAATGTGGCTTTCCGCCTTGGCTTTGGCGCATCCCGCCGCCATGCCCGCCAGTTGGTAAACCATGGTCATATCTTAGTAAATGGCAAGCGTGTAAATATCCCCAGCTTCTCTGTAAGCCTCAACGATGTTGTCAGCGTGGCACCAAAGAGCAAGGATATCCCATTCTTTAAGGAACTTCGTTCCGAGGGTATCAAAACTGTATTGCCAAAGTGGCTCACACTGAATACAGAAGAACTTAGCGGTACTGTTTCTGCAATGCCTTCTCGCGAAGATATCGACGTGGAATTTGCAGAAAACCTCATCGTAGAATTCTACAGCCGTTAGTATTTAAGCCCCTCACTACATTTATCACGAATCAGGAGGGTTTGTATGATAGAAATCGAAAAGGCCGGCATATCCTGTGTGGAATTGAGTGCAGATGCCAGCTATGCTAAGTATAAAATTGCTCCTCTGGAAAGAGGCTTTGGAATTACCCTTGGCAATGCTTTAAGACGTGTGCTGTTAAGCTCGTTGCCCGGCGCAGCTGCCACCAGTGTGCACATAGACGGTATATCACACGAATTCAGTGTGATACCTGGCGTGAAAGAAGATGTGGCGGAGATTATCCTAAACATCAAAAAGCTATCTGTAAAGATGTTTACCGATCAAGATAAAACTTGTCGCATTGATGTAGAAGGCCCAGCAGTGGTTACTGCCGGCGATATTCTCGTAGACGAAGAGATTGAAATGGTTAGGAAAAATCAGCATATTGCCACCGTAAACAAGGGCGCAAGGCTGTCCATGACAATCCACTTTGCAAAAGGACGCGGTTATCAAACCGCCGACAAAAACAAGACCGAAGACATGGTTATTGGTGATATCGCTATCGACTCCATCTATACCCCCATCACAAAGGTACAGATCGATGTGCAGGATACGCGTGTCGGACAGTCTATTGACTATGATGAACTCACTCTGCAACTTTGGAATGACGGCAGTATCCATCCGGACGAAGCCATCGGCATTGCAGCTAAGATATTAGTAGAGCATTTACAAATGTTTGTTGGTCTCACCGAGCATCAGACACCGATTTCCTTCCAGGCGCCGGCCGAGGAAGTCAACGAAAAGGGCTTGGATATGTCTATTGAAGAAATGGATTTGACGGTAAGAGCATACAACTGCTTGAAGAGAGCAGGCATCAATACTGTGGCAGAGCTCGTGCAGCGCAATAAAGAAGAAATGATTAAGGTTCGCAACTTGGGTCGCAAATCCTTGGAAGAAGTAGAAGAAAAGCTACATGCCATGGGTTTGAAACTCCAGTCTGACGAAGATTAATCCGCAAATCATATTAGGAGGAATTGATATGGCAACTCAACGAAAGTTGGGCCGTACCGCGGAACAACGCAAGGCATTGTTGCGCAACCAGGTGACACAGCTTATCTGGTACGGTCAGATTGAAACAACTCTCGCTCGTGCCAAGGAAGTACGCTCCATTGCAGAAAAGCTAATCACTTTGGCAATGGGAGTTTATGACCAAAGCGTAGAAGCAACCAAAGAATATCATAACGAAAAAGGTCAGCTTGTGACCCTTACCGTTCAAAATGATACACCTGCTAAGCTTGCAGTACGCCGTAGAATTATGGCATACCTCTATGAGTTGAAGGCAGAAAGAAACGAAGACGAAGATAAAATCGACTATAGGGAACGCACAAAGGCAAACAACCATCCGGTGGTTGAAAAGCTCTTCCGCGAATATGCGCCCCGTTTTGCAAAGCGCAACGCAGAAAAAGGCTGCGCAGGCGGTTATACCCGTATCTTAAAGATGGGACCTCGTCGTGGCGATGCCGCCGAAATGGTATTGCTGCAAATCATTAAGTAAACCAATGTGTAAAGCGCTCGAGCAATCGAGCGCTTTTTTGGATTATATGGTTCTCTGTCAACAGTTGGGGGTAGGGAAAAATTGCATGAATAAGTATTCCAAAATGGATGAGATATATACTCACTAAGCAAGTAATAGAATTCTGTTTCTAAGGGTTCTGAATGAGTATATTCTGTAAGATAACCTCTTCAGAACCTTAATTTTATTGTTTATCCCTTTTATAAAACCATTGGTATAATGATGGGAAAACGCATTGCAGATTTCTTCAAACCAATTTTCATATGCTTTTATATTTTATTACCTTCTGAAATCAACTAACACTACAGGACATATGCTGTTTTATGGAAACTTGATGCGCATTGTTTTTTGTTTATTTTATAGCGTGTTTTTGTATTTCAGAGATACGAAACTATCTCAATATTTTAAAAGCTCTCTATCCTGGATAAATTATGATAGAGAACTTTTTAATTATACACCTATAGACGTTATGAAAAAAGTTTAATAACAGACAAATGGCCTATAAAAAATACTTAATAGTCCAATAATTTCTCTTTATTTTTAAGAATTTTATGTTATAATAACATTTATTAAGAATACCAGTTGCATTATGGGAAAAATTACATAAAAAAATACAAATCTCTCATTCTTTTCAACAGCTGTATAAACATTCAAAAAGCACGTAATAACACAAACTTAATATATTTTCGGAGAAAACGTATGGATGAAATGTTGAAGAAATTACAGATTAGCTCATTACTTTACGGTTTGTATGCAATAGTTTCTGCCGCAGAATACTATTCGGATACTTCTCGGAACTTGGCTTGGGAGTACTTGAAGGAACATGCGCCGTCTCTTTTAGCGTACAGATTAGTAGAGGCGTCAAGTGTGGACGCTGGAACATCTAATCCTTTTCAAACTTTGCAGCAAATGATGCACGCAGCACACTGCATTGCTTCCGGCGATGCCTCTTTCCAAATTTCGGATGGCTCTAACACCTATGCGCCTTTGGCAAGTATTTTTAATCGTGTTAACACACATAAAAATGCAGATAAGAAGGTTTTATACCCAGGGGATACGGTATCGGATATGCCTACCGTCGAAAACAAGCCCCTTCATAAGGAGCATTTCCGCCAGGCGTTGTCGGTTTTAGAGCAGGCTGCCCAAATAGGCGATGCACCGGAACTGATCTGTGTCGCCTTGGAAAAAGCCTTTGCCAAATTGCCGCAGAGCGGCTATGGGAGCGATTCCGCGATCTCCTATTACGATCATCACAGAATCAGCACAGCCATAGCGACTTGCCTGTATTTGTACGACAAGGAGACAGGTATAGAAGATTTTGAGTCGGAATATCGCGGCGATTTCCGTACCAAAGATAAATTTTTGATTGCCAGCGGAGAATTTTCGGGCATACAGAACTTTATTTATACTATCAGCTCAAAAATGGCAATGAAGTCATTACGGGGGCGTTCATTCTATCTGGAGCTTTTTATTGAGCATATTATTGATGAGCTTCTGGAACAGCTGGGCTTGTCCCGAATCAACCTGATGTACTCGGGTGGAAGCCATTTCTACCTCCTTTTGCCAAACATTCCGGCAGTAAGGTCGGCTTTGCAGAAGTGCAAGGATGTCGTTAACAATTATTTGCTGCAAGAGATGGGGGCCAGCGTCTATTTCGAGCTGGTATCGACAAGCAGCACCCCGGAAGAACTGGGAAACGGTTTAAGCCTAAAAGAAAAAAACGAGAACCTTATCGGCGATATTTTTCGCAGAATCAGCCGCGCATCTTCGCAGGGCAAAACCAAACGCTATGGAAAAGAGCAGTTAATGCAGCTTTTTGACGAAAACAGCAGTGTCAATAAAGTGTTGAACCATAGTAAGGAATGTGTGATCTGCCGTAAGTCCGAGACGGAGAACATACTGCTGTCCAACGCAAAGGAAACTGCCTTTGGAGAACTTGCTCTATGCGATTCGTGCAAGCACTTCATTGCGCTGGGTGCAGAAATTGCAAAATTGTACCACAATGATACCGACTTTATTGCGGTGACTGCAGATGATACGGAGAGTGGCTTGTGTTTGCCGTCTTTTGCAGGAACTAAGCTCCATGTTTGCGGTATGGATGAGTCTGCGCTTGCACGTGCACAGAAAAGCGGGAAACTGCGCCGCTACTATGCAATCAATCAACTGGCATTGCGCGATGTGCTATGCCGGAATATTTTCATTGGCAACTACAACATAAAAGGCGAAAATCAGCAGCTTATCGAGTTCAGTAAACTGGTGAAACGCGCTAAAGGCATATCCAGACTTGCGGTATTGCGTGCCGATGTGGATAATTTAGGTACATTGTTCCAGCAGGGTTTTGCGGATAATTCATCAAAGAACCCATATCAGCATTTGAATATCTCTACCTCGGCTGTATTATCCAGATATTTATCGGATTTCTTTAAAAATAAAATCAATAATTTGCTTGAAAAGCCCTCAACCGCAACCTTGATAGGCAGTTCCGATGGTATGGAACAGCGGCCGCGGGATATTATCATTGTGTATTCCGGCGGTGATGATTTATTTGCGATAGGCACATGGAACGACATGATAGCCTTTGCAATGGATCTTTCGCGTACATTCCAGGCCATTACAAGCGGAAAAATCACCTTGTCTGCGGGCATAGGTTTCTTTAGCGAAGGCTATCCCATCCATCAGATGGCGGAGCAGACAGGCGGATTGGAAAAACTTGCCAAAGGCTATACTGCACCGGGAGAAAACACACCGACCAAGAACGCGCTTGCGCTTTTTGGTGAAATGCCGCAGCGAGAATTGAACCATGTTTATCCTTGGGAAGAATTTATATCGGGAGTTGTTGGCGAAAAATATCAGTATTTGAAGTCTGTCAGCAGCATCGATGAAACACCGGAAACAGAGAAGCTCGTGATTGGCAAATCCCAGTGGTACCGCATGATGGATCTGATCGAAAGCGTTTTGACGGGGCAGGACAAACGCTTGGATCTGGCGCGTTTTGCTTACGTTTTAGCGCGGATAAAGCACACAAAACAAAGCGATGACAACTATCGGAATTTGAAAACACAGCTGCTTGGCTGGCTGAAAAATAAAAAAGATGCAAAGCAACTGTATACCGCAATCAATATTTTAATTTATGAAAAACGAGGAGAATAATATGGATTACAGGGTAAATGTAGAGGAAGTACTGGCGAAAAAAGCAAAAGACAATGTCAGAGGCATGGTTACAACAACCCAGATTCGGCTGTTGATGTCCAATGCCGTGGTGGTGAAAAATAAAATCGCTATGCTGGATAAGGATATAACAGCCTTGCCGCAGGATATTCAGAGTGAAATCAAATATCTTTTGATCAAACATATTTATCAGTGCGGACGTGACAAAGATGTGAAAAATTTTGATACGGAGTTTCATATCAAAGAAGGATTGCAAAGTATCGGCAGCTCCAGGGTCAAATACGAAGAGTTTTACCGCTATTTGGAAGAAATCGTGGCATATACAAAATACTATAAAGGATAAGGAATAGGAGTTTATCATATGAAAACATTACAGGCTAAAATTTTTATTACTGCCGATATCAAATTATTGACCGGATTGCATATCGGCACTTCCGGCGATTTTTCCGCCATCGGCGCAGTAGACAATATTGTCATTCGTGACGCGGTGACCAGGCTTCCCATGATTCCCGGTTCTTCCCTGAAAGGTAAGATGCGTTTTCTGCTGTCACGAGTAAAGTTTCGCTCTGAAAACCTGGAACTGAAGGATATAAAGGACGAGGATACGGAGCTGAAAAGATTATTTGGCGCCTCTGCTCCGAAAATTGTTTTATCTCGCCTGCAGTTTCCGGATAATCTGATGACAGAGGCTTCTAAATCCTTTTTGGAAAAAGCTGACTTGGATTTACCTTATACCGAAATCAAGTATGAGAATACCATTTGTCGCGCCACAAGCGAAGCCAATCCCAGACAGCAGGAGCGTGTGCCTGCCGGCAGCAGCTTTGGCTTCCAATTGATTTACAATGTGGAGTCTTTGGATGAAGTGGAGAAGGACTTTGAAAACATTGCAACGATGATGGAGCTGCTGCAGGATGATTATCTGGGCGGTCATGGCACGAGAGGTTACGGCAGAGTAAAGTTTGAAAATATTAAGCTCGAAATAAAAACCTATGTGGAGAATGATGTCGATTTGGATCAAAATCACTTAGAGGAACTGATAAAGAATAGGGTGAAATAATGGCATATACCATCTATCGCTTGGCATTCCCAAGCGGAATGCACTTTGGTACAGCGCAGGGAGGCTTGGCATCAACCACGATAAACTTCTGTTCCGATGGGCTTTATGCTGCGTTGTATGCGGAATATATGCGCCTCTATGGAGATCAGGAGCTGTTTGAGCTTTGCAGCAGCGGTGCATTTCGACTCTCGGATGCATTTCCCTATAAAGGCGACACCTTATATATTCCAAAGCCGTATGTGAATCTGGAGCGCAAAACCGCATCTGTACAGCAAAGCGTGGACAGAAAAAAAGTAAAAGCGCTGCAGTTTATTCCGGTGGATAAATTGGAGGAGTATTTTCGGTTTTTATCCACAGGACTGCAGTTCCCGGAAATAGACGACGATTTTGGGAAAAAAGCGCTTTTGACCAAGAACAGCATATCTTCCGAGGGTGAAGACACGCAGTTATATAACGTGGAGGTATTTCGCTTTGCCGAAAACAGCGGTTTATATTTTGTCGCGGATTGTCCGACACATTGGCAGGAACGCTTTGAGACAGTATTGCGCAGTCTTGCCATGAGCGGCTTGGGCGGCAAGCGCAGCGCAGGTTATGGCGTGTTTCATATCGTGGATAAATGGGAAGAGCAGGATACATTGAGCAGCTCTGCCAAGGCTCTTTTTGCCGCCTTACATTACAAAGCGGATAAATACATGCTGCTGTCTACTTATTTGCCAAAGGCGGAAGAAGTGGAGCAGCTCAGCTGCGGACAAAGTACCTATCAGCTGTTGCGCCGCAGCGGTTTCGTGAATCAGCCGAGCTATGCTGAGCAGGCCATGAAGCGTAAACAGATCCATATGCTTGCCGCCGGCTCTGTATTGGATTTCCTGCCGGAAGGCAGGATTGCCGACTTGTGTTTAAATGGCCGACACAGTATCTATCGCATGGGTTTGGCGCTTGCAATGGGGGTGAAAGCGGAATGAAGCTGCAGAATATCATAACCTATAAAATGAAGCTGGAAGTGGACAGCCCCCTGCATATCGGCGGAGCGGATTATAAATGCCATCTGAAAACGACGGAATATGTCTATGATAACAGAAGACTAAGCATTATTGACGGCGCAAAATGGACGGATTATCTGATCCGCAAGGGCTTGTTTGATCAATATGTGGATACCGTCAGAAGAAACGTCAGCAGAAACTCGAAAACCAGCATCGCCGATTTTTTGAATCGAAACCGTATGTGGCAAGACCTTGCACAGTTTACCAAAAAAGCATACCGTGTAAATTTTGACAGTAAAAACGACAGACTAAACGACATCCATTTAACGCTGCGTGATGCGCAGGACAAACCCTATATTCCTGGAAGCAGCATCAAGGGCTCATTGCTGAATACCATGCTGGTGGAATATTTGCTGGCGCATCCGAACGAATTTGCGGCGGAAAAACAGCAGATATTGCGGCTGGCAAGAGCGGCAAATAACGATAAGGCCGTAAAGAATGCAAGAAACGAAATAAAAGGAATCGTTAAAAAAATACAGGACAGCATCCTTTATCCCGGGCAGCGGAATCCCAAAATAAAACGCTTTGGTTTGTCTGTATCGGATACATATCGCTCTGAGAATCTTAGGATGGCTTTTCTGCAGGATCTGGATTATAACAGGGAGAAACAGGATGCCAAGCCCATGCCTTTAGCAAGGGAATATATCATACCCGGCTCTACGTTTTATTTTGACATCACATTGGATCTGGATATGCTCAACAGGAGCCGTTTAAAAGTGACAGACATGGACGACTTATTGTCACTTACCGAAGACGCTTCTGTTCATTTGACTGCAGACACATTGTTGCTGAAAGAGGAAAGAGATATTATACTCGGAGCCAATACGGGCTATCATCAAAAAACGATTATGCATGCTTTATTCCCCGGTGAGAGGGAATTATTGGATGTGTCAAGAAAAATGATTCATAAAGGTGTAAATAATAAAATGGGAAATCACCTGCAGGACAAGTTTGCGCCAAGGGTAGTTAATATGGTGCATTACGATGGGCAGAATATGCTTGCGGGTCTGGTATATCTTTCGGAGGTGTAGTATGCTGGCGCACTTGACCATAGAGCTTTCCGCACAGGATCTGAATCATAGTATGGGATCGCTGTTTCATGGTTTTTTGATGGATTTTATTGACCCGGCTTATGCAGAGTATTTTCATTACAATTCCACAAACCCCTTTAGTGCATGCCTGTTTCGAGATGCGCGCAGCAAGAACTTTTGCTGGCGCATCTCCACATTCAATCAAAAGGCTTACGATATGATTCTTGTGCCCTTGCTTTCAAACATGCCAAAAATCATATATCTTAGCCATAAGGATAGAGAAATCGGCGTCGTGTCCCATCAATTACAAAGCACAAGCTTTGAGAACCTTTTTATGCAGCCTGCAGCAGAGCAAAGGATACGTTTACTGACGCCCACCAGCTTTAAGTCTGATGGACGCACTCATATTTTTCCGGATATTGCAACGCTTATGCAGGGGGTAATCAACAAAATCAATCGGCATAGTGATTCCATCAAGCTGGAGGATAATACGGCAGTGGAACGGCTTCTGCAAGCACTGTATATTAGGAACTATTACTTAAAAACCGCAGTATACGATATACAAGGTCTAAAAATAAAAGGATTTATGGGCAGTCTTGATTTGGGATTGCAGCGGGCGAAGGAATTAGAATCCCTCCTGCATTTTCTTATCGCTGCCAGCGAATATACCGGTTTTGGCATCAAAACCGCATTGGGAATGGGAGGCATTCAAATTGAACACAGCAATAGATAGCAATGTGAATAGAGTATTGTTTAGCTTTGTAGGCAGTTCAGACCCTACAAGAAATATGTCCGATGGACCCATGTTGCATATTTGCAGATATTATAGACCGCAATTTGTGTATCTGGTGCTGACAAAGGAGATGAGTCAACGTGAGAATATCTATGAAGACTCGATTGAGCAAAACATTGATGACTATGCGCCGCAAGTTACGAAAATCATAACGGATATTGAAGCTGCACATCTGTTTAACAGTTATTTTGCGATAGTGAATGATACTTTTACAAGGATAAAAACCGACCATCCGGATGCGGAAATATTGGTAAACATGAGTTCCGGTACGCCACAGATTACAGCCAACTTGCTTGCCTATATTGTAGATGCTATGGATAGGCGCATACATCCCATACAGGTTGCCACACCAGTAGGCAGAAGCAACGATGATCCGCCTGTAGGGGAAGATTACGATGTAAAAAAAGGCGCAGAAAATAATTTGGACAGAATTATCGAAAACACAGGTGAACGTTTAATCTATCCGGATTTGAATAACTATTCCCGTATCAGCCGGAAGGCACAGATTGAAAAATTGCTGAATCAGTTTGATTACGAGGCAGTGCTGAATTTAAATGCAATACAAATTTTCTCGAAGAGCAAAGTGATTGAAAGCTTATTGGAAATTGGTGCGGCAAAGAAACATTTAAACCATGCGCTCGTGAATGAAAAAGTAGCTTCTTTCCCCAAAGGGCAGTATAAGCAGTATTTTTTTAATAAAAATGAGAAAGTTCGTGCTCCGCGATGGTATTTTGTGACGGATTATTATACGCTTGCAAGAGTAAAAGCAAAGTGCGGAGACATTGCCGGTTTCGTAATCATGCTGGAACCGTTAACGGTTAATATTTATTTGTGCATTTTGGAAGACTTATTAAATATTCGGCTGAACAATCTGTTTTATCTCAAATCTAATCATATTGCGGACAGCAATATAGATGCATATACAATCCCCTGTGATTACAGCTTTAACAAATCTACATTGGCAAAGTATCCCCAATTGCTTGACTATGTTAAGGCAGAGTTTAATAGTGAAGATATAAAAGATGGATTTATTTCTACTGCGCTGCTTGTGGGATGCATCAAATATTTCATAGATAATACAAAAAACGCAGATATTCCTCTGGATGATTTTGTAAAATTTGCAGATAATATGCAGAAAATCAAGTCAATAAGAAACCATATTGCACATTCTTTAAATTCCATCAGTGCGGATGACTTTAGCGTATTATCTGAAATAAAGGTTGAAGATGTATTAAGCGTTTTGGAAAATTTTTTTACAAAACATTTTACCGATAAAGGCTATCGCCCGAACATGCTCCACATCTACGATAACCTAAACAAAGACATTATGGCACTTTTGGAGATACAGGAATGAGCAATTTGTACATCTATGAGCAGGGTTCGCTGGTTTCCTTTGCACAGAACAGACTGATCGTAGAGGACAAAAAGAAGGAAAACAGCCGTTTCATCCCCATAGAGAACATTGATAATCTCGTTCTGTTTGGCGGGATACAGGTAACGGCAGCGTGTATACAGAGCATGCTTATGCGCGGTGTAAACCTCACCTGGCTTTCCAAAACGGGAGAGTTTTATGGCAGGCTGGAATCCACCAGCCATGTCAATATTCTGCGTCAGCGTTTGCAGTTTCGAAAAAGCGAGGATACAGTTTTTCGCTTGGGTCTTGCAAAGCAGCTGATCAAAGGGAAATGCAGCAATCAAAAAACCATCATACAGCGTTTTTTTCGCACGACAAAGCAGCCGGAGCTTGCAGATATTGCGGAAACCATTCGTGCGAATCTCAATGCAATTGATAATGCCGGCAGCATAGAGGAGCTGATGGGATTGGAGGGCTATACTGCGAAGCTTTATTTCAAAGCGCTCAGCTCCGTTATGCCTGTCTCTTTTCGATTTGACAAGCGCAGCAAGCGGCCGCCGCGGGATCCTTTTAATTCGCTCATCAGCTTTGGCTATACTTTGCTGCATTATGAAATATATACCATGCTTGTCAACAAAGGTTTAAATCCTTATGCCGCATTTTTGCATGCAGATAAGCATCAGCATCCTGCGCTTTGCTCCGACTTGATGGAGGAATGGCGCGCCGCGCTGATTGATACGCTGGCGGTTGCGCTCATCAATACCAATAAAATCACACTGGAACACTTTATCAAAGACGAAGCCTCGGGTGGTGTATTTTTAGATAAGGAAGGGTGTAAGCTCTTCATCACAGAATACGAAAAACGTATGCGTCAGGAAGTGTCCTATATTTCAGATGTGCCATATAAAATGAGCTTTCGCCGCTGTATTGAACATCAGGTGATGCAGCTGATCAAGGCGATGGAGGCGGATGACCCTGCCGTGTACAAGCCGGTAATGATAAGGTAAGGCCATGGAAAATTGGGACGTACTCAGTGAGGATTTTGAACAGGTTCATTTTGAGGACCGGTTTACTTTGATTGTAATTTATGATATTATTTCTAATAAGCGTAGAACAAGGCTCGCTAAACTATTGCAGGGCTTTGGCTATCGCATACAAAAGTCTGCCTTTGAGTGTGTGCTGACAAGAGAAAAATGTGAAAAATTATTCTCTGTCGTTGCGGAGTTCGCCCAAGAGGATGATTTGATCCGCATTTATCAGCTCAATCAGTATGTGAAAAGCGTAATCTATGGGGAAGCATCGGTAGAAGAAAACGAAGAGTTTTACTTCTTTTAGACCGGATTCTGTAAAAACACTCCCGATAGGCTTACAAAGCTGATTTGCGAGGAAAAACAATGGAACGATTAAGCAAAAACTGTTTTATTCAATTCGCTCCCGCAAACTGCCTCCACAGGCAGTATACTCAGCCACTTTGCAGACACAGGGTTTAAAACACCCTTACTCCGTAAGGAGACGGAAACGTAAAAGACCCGAGAACTATAGCTAAAGACACTGAAAGTTTAAAACACCCTTACTCCGTAAGGAGA
>JBHADM010000158.1:0-5504 GCA_041855045.1 Bacillota bacterium
GACTGGAACGGCATACAACCGACATGGAACTTTGTAGGGCTTGCAAACTACCCTGCCATGTTTTCCGAGCTGCAGTTCCGTTACTCTTTTGTTATCACACTGCTGTTTACCGTCATCAATGTTATTCTGGTAAACCTGGTGGGATTTGCTCTGGCGCTGCTGGGTACGAGCAAGCTCTCTTTACGTAATTTTTATAGAGCCGGATTCTTTGTACCAAACCTGATCGGCGGTATCGTGCTGGGCTATATCTGGCAATTTATGTTCAACAATCTTTTTACGGTAGTGTTTTCCGCAAAGAGCATGTTGGCGCAGACCGAGAGCGCCATATGGGCGCTCAGCTTTGTCAACACCTGGCAGTACTCAGGTTATATCATGATGATATACATCGCTGCCATACAGAGCATACCGGATTCTGTAATGGAAGCCGCCTCTGTGGACGGTGCCACCTATATGGTGCGCCTGCGCAAAATACTGGTGCCTATGATGGCAAACTCCTTTACCATCACCCTGTTTTTGACGCTGACCAACAGTTTTAAGCAGTACGATATGAACTTTACCCTGACAAACGGCGGCCCCTCGGCGCGTATGTTCGGCGAGTTTTTAAAGGGTACACAGCTGCTGGCGATGGACATATTCACCACCGCCAACAGCCGCAACATGCTGGCTTTCGCACAGGCTAAAGCAGTTGTATTCTTTATTATGCTGGTTACATTCTCCCTGATACAGGTGTCCATCAGCAGACGAAAGGAGATAGAGGCATGACAAACAAGGCTATCATTGGCGAACAGGCCAAGATTTCGATGCAGCGTCGGCGTTTGATTGCGCTGGAAATCCTTACAGTAATTCTGTTTTTGCTGTTCATGGTACCCTTTATTGTGGTGATACTGAACTCCGGCAAAACCAGCGGCGAGATTATGACCTCTGCCTTTGGCATACCTGCCAACTTCTTCGGGCAGCTGGCAAACAATGTGCAGCGCATATTTAACAACTCATCCACGGACTACATCGGTGCATTTGGGGACAGTCTGCTCATCACCATTGTGTCCTTAGGTATTATTGTACTCTTCTCCTCCATGGCTGCGTGGGTGATCACCCGCAACAAGAACAAGATGTCAAGCTTCATATACATGATGTTTGTCAGTGCCATGGTGATTCCCTTCCAAGTGGTCATGTTCCCCTTGGTACAATGGTTTAAAATGATAGGCGACGCCACGGGAGTGAAGCTGCTGGCAAGCTATCCGGGTATTTTCCTCGCCTATCTGGGCTTTGGCGCACCGCTATCCATATTTATTTTGAGCGGCTTTATCAAAACCGTACCGCTCTCATTGGAGGAAGCGGCAACCATAGACGGCTGCTCACAGCCTGCCATATTCTTCCGTATTGTATATCCGCTGCTATTGCCGGTTATTGTAACCGTGCTGATACTCAACGGTATCTGGATATGGAACGACTATCTGCTGCCTTTGCTGCTCTTGGGTCCATCGGGCGCCATACAGACCATACCGCTTGCGGTAACCGCGTTCGTAGGTGCATTTGTAAAACAATGGGATCTGATACTGACATCCGCATTGCTCGCCATGCTGCCGATTATTATACTATTCATCTTCGCACAGAAGTATATTATGAAGGGTATGGTAGAGGGCTCCGTTAAGTAGAAAGACGCCTTGCAACCGCATACTAAAAAACCGAGGATTTCCTCGGTTTTTCTTGTATCAATAGCAAACGCAACATAGAAACATCGCGCGGGACATTTTCACGCGATGTTTCTTATCGAATTTTAATGGGCGTATTTTCGTCCAGGGTAAACAGGGCTTCCTCTACAAAATCCATCATGCTGCCCGTATAGCTCAGGCACAGCTCCACTCTGTCGCCGATCACAAAGTTGCTGTCCAATTTAAAATCCGCCTTAAACCAAATGGCATCCGTGTAGTTTCTTGTGGTGAGTTGATAGTATTTTTCACCGTCCCTGTTATGAATATAGAAGATTCTGCCTTTCACCAAAAACTTATCCCCTGTATACTTTTCGGGCGTTCTGCTAAACTCCTTGTACACAAATGGTTGGTAAATTTTCTGGATTTCCTGCCGGGAGAATACCGCCTTGTCTTGCTTTTCGGCAATACGCTTTACATACTCCAGCTTACTGCGGAATAAATGCAGCGTTTCCTTATCCATGTACTGATTTTCTTGTAATTGCTGCAGGGCGGATGCGACAAGCAGCAGTAAATCCTCGTTGCTGTACTTGCGGATACTGTCCGCAAACTCCTTTTGTGAAAAGCTGTACGCAGGCTTCTCTGTCGCGGCAAAGCCGACAGGCAGCGCAAAGCTGCACAGAAGTACCAGGGTGCAGCAAAAAGGGAGAATTTTTCTCATATGCTTTGCTCCTTTCAAAAGCGATATATTTCATAAGCTATCTATTTGCAGTAATATGGCTCCGCTTACATATAAGCATTGCTACGCAGCCATGCTTCCGTATCGGCAAGGCTGTGCGTCGCCGTACACGCCAACCCCTCCCGCACGATGGCTCCTGTGCAGGCATTGCGCATATCCTCCTGCATACTGCCGAAACCGCCTCCGCCGTGTGTGCAGAAAGGGATAACTTCCTTGCCCTTCCAGTCCATGGCGCGCAGGAAGGTCAGCACCGGGGGAGCAAATGTTTTCAGCCAGTTTGGGGAGCCGATAAATACCCGCCCCGCCTGACGCACCGCATCGGTATAGGGTGTCAGAGCAGGGCATACGCCCTTCTCTATCTGTTGGCGTATCTCTTTTACGGCAGTATGGTAGGATAAGAAATAGGGTTGTATGGGAAACAGCTCCAGCAGCTGCCCTTTTGTCAGCAGAGCAATTTCCTCCGCCAGTCTACGGGTGATACCGGAACAGGAATAGTATACAATCCAGGTATTCATAGCCGCTCTCCTTTAAATCGTTCGTTTCTTGGTCAACACATGCCATATGTGCATGTGCCCAAATCCACAGGCTTTGTAGAGTTTTACAGGGTTCGTCGGATTATTCAGCCGACCGGACACCGTCACAAAATCCGCCTTACTGCGCATTCTGCGCAGCATCTCGTTGACCAGAACCTTTCCCAAACCCTTGCCGCGGTAGGCTGGGCTGATCTGTATCCAATCCAGGATGCCCTCGCGTATGTCCTTATCAAGCTCCGCAATACCGGTCGCGGCAATCTGTCTGTTTGCTGTATCGTATACGCAGAGCCACAAATCGGCATCGTATACCGGACGATGCCGATAGGACAATAATTCCTCCGCGCTGACGCCTTCCTGCATATAGCAGCTGTTGATATGCGCCGCATATTCCTCCACAGAACAGGAGGCAAACCGCATGTCCGGCGGCAGCGTATCTGCACCGATAGCCCTCATATCGTGCATCAGCTTGCCGTATGGATCGTCGTCATATGTCTGAAGATAGCTTTCATCAAATGCGGAATCCGACACTATCAGCATGTTCTCCGGCACTTGTACGGTACTCGTTTTCCAGTATGCCAGCGCAGATGCCTCGGTTGGGTGGCAGATATAGTCCTTTGCATTCATCATGCTTTATTCCTGTCGAAACGGCTTATTGAAAGAGCCGATTTCGATGAGGTTGCCTTCGGGATCCGCAATATAGCAGGTGCGCTGTCCCCAGGGTTCCGTGGTCGGCTCCAGCACAGACTGTGCGCCCTTGGCGATGGCTTTTCCGTACTCTTCGTCCACCTCCTCAAAGGTATCGACATAGAGCGCAATTTCAAAATGGCCGTTCAGGCCCCTGACGTACTCATACTTTCGAGAGGTCATGCCTTCAAAGTTTTGCCTGCCGTAGAGCATAAACAGCGTGTCGTCCTTAATGAGATATACGTGGTTTGTGTCCTCGGCCTCCTTGATGGCAAAGCCCAGCACATCGCGATAAAAGCGCATCATGCTCGGCATATCCTGCACAAACAGGCCGAATCCGTCTAATTTCATATGGCATCCTCCTATCATTTCATTTAGTTTATTATACCATAAAACACCGCCCGAACAGGCGGTGCGGATGTGATTTGACAGAATTGCTAAAGAATTGTATGCTGCAATCCGTTTTCTTTGGCATAGCGCTCGGCTGCGCTTCCTGCATACACACGGACAGACACATTGGCTTCCAATATCCGTTCGCCTATCGTTTGCAGACTCTGCGGCAGTGTGAGCGGCGCCAGCTTTGGGCTGGCCTTGAAAGCGAAATCGCCGATTTCCTTCACGCCGTCCGGAATCACAATGTCGACAAGCTCCCTGCACGCACGGAATGCGCTGGGCTGTATACGTGTCAGCCCTTTCGGCAAATCTACACTTTGCAGACCATAGCATTTGCCGAATGTGCCCTCGTTGATGCTTTTAATTTGAGAGGGTATACGCAGGCTTTCGAGCGCAGTACACTCATAGAAGCTAAGCTCACCCAGACTGACAAGGGATTCCGGCAATGTGATGTGGCGCAGATTTTCACATTGAAAAAATGCGTTGACGCCCATATACTCTACGCCTTCATCCAAATCCGCAGATTCCAACGCGCTGCACTCCATGAATACGCCATTGCCCAGGTGCTTCACCGTGCCGGGGATGTGTACATGGCGCAGGCTCTTGCAGCCGCAGAACGCCCGTGTACCCATCGTGTGCAGCTGCGCCGGCAGTCGGATTGCCGATAATGCCGCGCAGTGCCAGAACGCGCCGACACCTATGCTGCGCAGTGTGGAAGGAAAAGTGATTTCCTCCAGCTTTTCACAGGCATAAAAGGCTTGATAGCCGATGATTTCTATGCCCTCCGGTAAACTCACTCTACGGACAGAGCTGTCGTAAAAAGCCTTGTCGCCGATTTTATATACCCGTTTGCCCTCGATTTCGGCAGGGATCGTGATGGCGGTCTCTGTGCCTGTATATTTTTGAATGACGATGCCATGCCCGTCATGATGGATGTTGAATGGAATCATTGGGTTCTCCTTAGATTTGATACATATGGAATATACCCAAGGTGAGAGAGATTGAAACGAGGAAAATAGGGCTGCCGCTATACCAGCTTATCTGATATGCAAGAGTTCCTGCATCGCAATATTGACATATGAGTGCCGGCAAAAATATCGTTTGACTACCCAGGAATTCCTCCGTCACGGCTGCGCCGTGCCACCTCCTTTTACAAAGGAGGCACGAAGCTTGCGCTTTTGCAGACAGTTGGAACAACAAATGAATAAGTAACAATTAAGCAATTCTTGCAAGTATGCTTGATTCTAAAATCGGAGCGCAGCGAGGCTCTCCTGCAAGGGGAGCTGGCACTGCAGCGCAGCGGAAGTGACTGAGGGGTTGGTGCTGGAATAACCTGCAAACCGTTTAACTACCCAGGAATTCCTCCGTCACGGCTGCGCCGTGCCACGGCGGATCGTCAAGCAAGTGCAACACTCATATTTAGCCTTTGCTAAACTGACTGTAGAAGACTTCGTGAGGGGTTTTCCATCCCAAGCATTTTCTTGGACGATGGTTTATCAATTCGAC
>JBHADM010000159.1:0-10884 GCA_041855045.1 Bacillota bacterium
CTGTAAAACTGGTACAAAGCAGAAAAAACCAAACCGGAGGTACGTGTAAAATCAAAGTATGTATAAAAGTGAAATCAAACAATATATAGTGTTTATGCATATAATATTATACTATATATAGATATTTTTGCATAAAATGTATACTTCAAAAGAGGTGCTTCAGCCATTCTTAATGATCACATTTTCAACATACTTTGTCGCGATGTTTTGAAACTGCAGCAATTCTTCTGTGGAGAATCCATGCATCTTCCTGTCGGATAAAATATAGGGGCCGGGTTCAAAATTTTGCAAATCATAACGTTTGGCACCCTGTATCAGCTTACCTATGGCATGTATGTCCGCATGGCTGTGCAGGTCCTTCACCAATGTGGTGCGAAATGTATAGTCCTTTGCATTTTCCTTGATAAGCCGAATACTCTCCTGTATTGCAGCGCTGTCGACATGCTGTAAGCCGCATGTTGTCGGGTATTTTTCAAGGCTGTTTTTGATGTCCATTGCAATATAATCAAGTTTGCCTATCAGCTTTGCCAAGCGCTTCGGATAACTTCCGTTTGTGTCCAGTTTGACGAGATAGCCCAGTGATTGTGCAACATTGATGATATCCTCTATATCGTTTTGCAGCAGGGGTTCGCCGCCGCTAATGCAAATGGCATCCAATTTCCCCTGCCTGGATTCTAAAAAAGAGTATATTGTGTGCATTGGTATGGCTTCGCCTATGCCCAGCACCAAATCCTTGTTATGGCAATAAGGGCAGCGCATATTGCAGCCGGCGGTAAACAAAGTAGCGCATAGTTTGGATGGATAATCCAAGAGACTTAGCTTTTGTAATCCGAAAATTTTCATCTTTTCATTCCTCTTATATGATTGAGAATGTATCTTTTATACAATATATGACATATTCTGTAAATGGTATTTATGGTAGTTGGGATAATCAAAAAATGCGTAAAATTTATAAAGCGCTGCTGCGTCAGCGAGATACAATCATTGACAATTTTTCTGTACAAGTCTATAATTTATCTATAAAGGAAAGTCTTAAGGAGGCTATATAAATTATGATTCGTGCGGTTGTTGGAGCCAATTGGGGCGACGAAGGCAAGGGTAAAATCACAGATATTTTTGCGGAAGACAGCGATATTGTCATTCGCTATCAAGGCGGTGCCAATGCAGGGCATACGGTCATCAACGATTATGGCCGATTCACATTGCGCATATTGCCAAGCGGCGTATTTCGTCAGGATGTGGTCAATATCATCGGTTCCGGCGTTGCGCTTAATATTGAGATTTTACTGAGCGAGATAGAAGAAATCATGGTGGCCGGAGTGCCCAAACCTACCATCTATATAAGCGATAGGGCGCAGGTTCTGCTTCCATATCATACTTTGTTTGATAAATTGGAAGAAGAGCGCATCGGCAGTGAAAACTTCGGTACAACAAAAAGCGGTGTGGCACCTCTGTATGGCGACAAGTATTTGAAGCTGGGCATACAGGTATGTCAACTATATAATAAAGAAATGTTGCGTTCCCGTTTGGAGAAGGCTGTTTTCAAAAAGAATATCCTGCTCAAACATCTGTATCAGCATGTCGAATTGGAAGTGGAGCCGTTGATGAACAAGCTCGCCTTGCTCGCCGAGAAAATCCGTCCCATGGTAATCGATGCGCATGACTATCTGCAAAACGCACTCAGACAGAATAAGCGTATCCTATTAGAGGGGCACGTAGGCACTTTGCGTGACCCGGATAACGGTGTCTACCCCTATACAACATCGTCTTCCCCTTTGGCGGTGAACGGTGCGGTGACATGCGGTTTGCCTGTGTCGGCATTCAGCGATATATTCGCCATCACCAAAGCCTATTCCAGCTGCGTGGGCACGGGTCCCTTTGTAACGGAACTGTTTGAGGACGCCGCCATAGAGCTTCGCCAGCGTGGAGGGGATCAGGGTGAGTTCGCACCCAATTCCAAGCAGCCTCGTCGTGTGGGCTGGTTTGATGCGGTCGCAACACGCTACGGCAGCATGGTGCAGGGTGCCACGGAGGCGGTATTAACCAATATAGACGTATTATCTTATTTAGACGAAATACCTGTATGTGTTGCTTACGAAATTGATGGGGAGCGTGTGGAATATTTCCCAAGCACGCCGCGGCTGATGCGCGCAAAGCCCATCTATAAGATCATGCCCGGCTGGAAAAAAGACATTCGCGGGATCAAGGAATACCATAAATTGCCGGAAAACTGTAAAGCCTATATTGAGTTTATTGAACGACAGATCGGTGTGCCGATCAAGATCGTATCCAACGGTCCCAAGCGCAGCGAGCTGATCTATCGTTAATATAAGCAAACGAAAAAGCAATATCCCGTGCGGATATTGCTTTTCTGCTTCTGTTTTTTAGTTTTTTGCGGAATTATATTCGGCGTTTAATCTGCTGTACAGAGAATGGTTTTGCAACAGCTCCTCGTGGCTGCCCTGCTCCGATATTCTTCCCTGATCGATAACGACAATGTGCTCTGCCAGTGCCTGCACAACGCTGAGCTTATGCGAGATGAGGATGCCGTGCATGCCTTTTAAGGACTCCTTCAGCAGTGCAAGCAGGCTTTGCTCCGCCAGGATATCCAGACTCGTAAAAGGTTCGTCAATCAGGTAAAACCTTTTGTACCTTTGCAGCAGGAAACGTGCGGTGGTGATCCGATTTTTCTCTCCGCCGGAGATGTGCTGGCCTCTTTGTCCAAAATCACGGTTTTGCAGATGTGTTATTTGCAGTTGTTTTAGCAGTCTTTCATAGTCATCCAAAACATAATAGTTTCTGTCGAACAGGATGTCGATGAGCAGCTCACGATTTTCGGAGGACAGACCATTTATGACGGATAGTACCGCCGATCTGGAAGCCGGTGTATTTTGTGCGTCTGTGATATTAAAGACCTCTAAAAGCGTGGGGGAAAACTCCTCTATCTCCTGTTGAAGTGAAGCGCGCACACGCGGCAGTTCGGTCTCGGAAATGCCCTTTTTCCCCAGCGTGACATTAAATTCCAAGTCGCGGTTGAATATAAAGGCATCCTGCGGATAGATGGCAAACAGGGAGTGCAGCAGAGGCTTTGGAAGGCTGTCTGCGGCAAGCTCTCCCACCGAGCACGTGCCCTCACTTGGTGCAATGGCACCCAGCAGCAGACGGAACAAAGTTGTTTTGCCTTCGCCGGACAGGCCGACGATCGCCATTTTTTGACGCAGCAGCAGGCTGATATCCTCAAGTATGGGAGTATCATAGGCAACGCTGACTGCCTTCAGTGCGATTTCCTGGCTCTGCGGGAAGCATATGGGCGGCGTTTTATCGATACTTGCCTCAATTTTTTTGTACAGCATATGGAACTGGCTGATGTTGCCTGTCAGCTCTTTGATGGCAAAGATGGGCAGGAAGATTACGGTGAAGTAGCTCAGCATTGCAACGAGTGAGGAGATTTCGAGCCGGTTCACTTGCAGCTTTGGGATCGCCAGCAGAAAGAAGCTGATAAAGGCGATGGCCTGGATTGCGGAGACGAGGGCGCTGCTGACAGAATTGGTCGTGGTCGCTTTTTCAAACAGTGCGTCCCTTTCGTTAAACTTTGTAAACAGTGTGCTTTCGTATTTGTTCAGGTTGGTATTTTGCAGCAGGACAGTTCTGTTTTCAAGGGATTCCAGTACCAGTGGATTCAGCTCATAGACCTTCTCGCGTCCCTGCATAAACTCGCGCTTGTGCTTTCGATTGCTCAGGACGATGATGAGAACTGTGATTGCGTAGCTGCACAGGACAACCCAGAGAAAAAGCGGGGTCCATTGCAGGGTAATCAGCAGCGTGCCAACGGCGGAGGCGATCATAAAAATGATGTTAAAGTAATTTACTTCCAATAACGAGCCGATGCGCTCGGCATCGCCGAACATGCTTACCATATAGCCGCCCGCCCCTTTCTGCTGTACGAGGGGAGAGAGATCGCGCAGGCCATTCTGGAACAGCTCCTTTTCAATCTTCTGCTTGTACTGCAAGGATATCTTGTTGACCAGCAGGATGTTGAGCACAATAAACGCGATGTTGGCCAAATTGATGGCGAGCAGGAGCAGCATCATTTCAAGCGGGATCTGCCTGCCTGCAACACGATCCAGGATCTGCTTTTGCAATAAGGGACTGCTTAAGCTTACAAGGTTGGTCAGGAGGGAAAAGAGCAGCAGGGAGCTAAAGCGCTTTTTATCGATGCCCGCGGTTCTTTTTTTGAAGAAATGGTAGATTTTTTTCATGAATAAAGTTGCTCCCTTTTTAAAGTTAAAATATTTAACAATGTTTGCTCTGGCAGTTCGGAACATAATGATAAACAAATCTCTGTCATTTTCTTTGAGTATATACACCAATTAGTATTCTTTTTATTGATACTGTAATCATTAAATTTACATCCATGCGAGCATGTAAATTGATTCCAGCATTCGCGACAGCTTGCAGTTTCAGGAATATTAACCGATTCAAGAGGTTTTTCTTCAAGAACATTTCCAAGTTTTGATTCGGGTACAGAGCAAAACCTATGACACGGAAAGATATCGCCGTTTGGGATCACAGAAAATGTGGATACTCCTAAGCCACAAGTATAATCAGTATTTAGTTTGGGGATAAATAATCTTCGGATATGTGTTGTGAAGTCTCCAAATGGAAAAGTTGAGGATGAGTTAGAAAAATCGACGATAAATTGATGCAGGTCATCTAATTCCTTGAGTAATCTATCTTTCTTAAAATTATTAGTGATATCAAGAATATCAGGCGGCAAAGATATTTCCTTAAATCCTATAGAGAGCAAATCTTTATAAATATCAACCATTGACTGAGAGTAATCCCAATAAGTCCCCCTAACATGAACATTCTCAATCTTACTAAACAAATATTTCAAATTTTTTGTTGATTCATAAAATGAGTCTTTACCATTAGCCAGCGGTCGTTGAATATTTTGTATTTTTTCTCCGCCATCAATACTTACCGCAACGCCAAAATTGTTGTCAGCGAGGAAATCAATAATCTCATTCGTTAAGAAAACGCCATTTGTGACCAAGTGAAACTTGTAATTGGAACTTTGATGATTGTTTTGAATATAATTAACAGTTTCTACGATCGTATTATAAGCCATCAAAGGTTCTCCACCAAAGAAAATTATATATGCATCGGAATCTTTAGGAACATAATTTAAATATTTATCTGCAGCTTGTTTAGCGATATCAAAGTTCATTATAGCATTTTCATTTCCGTAATTACCTTGATGTGCAAAACAATAGATACACCTCATATTGCACATGTTAGAGACATTTAAGAATAAACCATAACGTTCGTTCTTATTAGTGATGAATTCGTTTGAATCACTATCTTCTAAAAATTTGATGTATTTATTGTATAAAAAATCTTCATTGCAGTCAAACTCTTCATCGGTCAATTCGATACATTGTTTATAGTTTGGTATAAACAGAAATTTTTTATCATTAGAATGGAATTTATGTGCTTTTTTCATTGTCAAACCCCTTTTAATTAAAACGGCTACATTTCTGTAGCCTAAAATTGGTTTCGATATAATGGCCAACTATCGGCGCTTCCACATCCGGCGTAACTGCATCTCAAACAAATCTGTTTAGATATCACTTCTTTCTTAATCCGTGGAGAAATAATCAGCTTTGGTTCTATTTTTTTGCTTGCTTTGTATCCATAATGACACCTCCTTTCATATTTTCAAAGATAATTTCATCAAAAAAAGAAATATATATAAAAATTATGAAAATGTGGCAGTTAACACACAAAGACTAACGCAATACTCTGAAATTCTCTTGAGCAGGCTAATGTTTAGATCCGCTTCCGGCTGTGCGGACATGTTTCATAAAAATCGTTTAAAACAGCCTCAAACGGGCTGAAACCATTTATTTATTTTTATTTTTATGGTATAATTAATAAGCTTATTCTCTATCAATCAGAGCAAGATAAACAGATAATAACCGAGGGATTTTTCCCTAATAATACATGAGGTGATACTTTGGCAGATTTGATAAATATGACAGTTACCCAGGAGTACGATCAGAATCAGATTGAGGTGTTGGAGGGCTTGGATCCGGTTAGAAAACGCCCCGGTATGTACATCGGCTCTACGGACGAACGCGGCCTGCACCACCTGGTATACGAGATTGTCGATAACGCGGTGGACGAAGCCTTGGCTGGCTACTGCGATAATATAGAGGTAATCCTCCATAAAGACGGCTCCGTAGAAGTTTCGGACGATGGCCGCGGCTTTCCCGTGGGCATACATGAAACCTATGGACGGCCGGCTGTTGAGGTCTGCCTGACCGTGCTGCACGCCGGCGGTAAATTCACACAGGGGGCATATAAGGTGAGCGGCGGCTTGCACGGCGTAGGCGCTTCGGTAGTAAACGCGCTCAGCTCTCATTTGCGTGTGGAGGTGCGCCAGGGTGGCAATATCTATGAGCAGGAATATACGCGCGGCATTGTCAATTACGATCTGCGCGTGATTGGGCATACCGATAAGACGGGCACATCCATTCGCTTTACACCCGATGTGAAATCCGAGGAGAATCCCGACGGCATATTCGAAACCGGTGATTTTAAATTTGCAACTTTAAAGCAGCGTTTCAAGGAGATGGCCTTTCTAAACAAGGGTATCCGAATCAGTATTACCGATCTGCGCGGCGAAGTCGAAAAATCCAGAGTGTATTACTTTGAGGGCGGCTTAAAGGAGTTTGTGTTGGATCTAAATAAAAACAACAAACTGCTTTTTCCGGACCCCATCTATATAGAAGGCGTCAAGGACGATGTTATCGTTGAAATCGCCATGCAATACAACACCGATACCTATCGTGAAACCATATTCGCATTTGCCAACAATATACGCACGCCGGAGGGCGGCACCCATCTGACCGGTTTCAGCTCTGCGCTTACCCGCACCATCAACGACTATGCGCGCAAGTTCAATAAGCTCAAAGAAAAGGATGAAAATCTTAAGAGTGAGGATGTGCGAGAGAATTTGGCGGCGGTTATCTCCGTCAAATTGCCCGATCCGCAGTACGAAGGGCAAACAAAGGCCAAGCTCGGCAGCTCTCATGTGCGCGGCATTACCGAATCCTTGGTAAATCAGTATCTCTCTGCATTTTTGGAAGAAAATCCGGTGGTGGCAAAGTCTATCGTCGACAACTGCCTTTTTTCGCAGCGTGCCAGAGAGGCTGCCCGTAAAGCGAGGGAAGCCATCCGCAAGAATCCCATACTGGAGGGTGGCGGACTGCCGGGTAAATTGGCGGATTGTTCCGAAAAGGATCCGGCAAAGTGTGAAATCTTTATCGTCGAGGGCGACTCTGCAGGCGGTTCTGCTAAAGAGGGCAGGGATAGAAACTTCCAGGCCATATTGCCCCTGCGCGGCAAGATTTTAAATGTCGAAAAAACCCGTGTGGACAAGGCGCTTGCCAATGATACCATCAAATCCATGATTGCCGCATTCGGCTGCGGATTCCGCGAACATTTTGACGAAAGCAAGCTGCGTTACCATCGTATAGTCTGTATGACCGACGCCGATGTCGACGGCAGCCATATCCGTATTTTGCTCTTGACCTTCTTCTACCGCTACATGCGCGAGCTGATCGAGAAAGGCTATGTCTATATTGCCATGCCCCCGCTTTACAAGGTAACAAAGGGAAAAGCCGTGCATTATGTGTATAACGATCAGGAGCTGGAAAAGCTGATGGACGAAATCGGCCGCAATCCGAAGCCTGAAATCCAACGTTATAAAGGCTTGGGTGAGATGAGCAGCCTGCAGCTGTGGGAAACCACCATGGATCCTTCCACCCGCACCATGATGCGTGTGAGCATAGAGGACGCCATGCAGGCTGAAGAGCTGTTCGGATTGCTGATGGGCGATCAAGTAGAACCAAGGCGTGAGTTTATCAAGGAAAATGCAAAATTGGTAGACAACTTGGATATTTTATAGGAGTAATGCATGTCGGAACAACATATTAAAGACAATCTCATACCCATGAATCTGGAAAAGGAAATGCAAAATTCCTTTATCAGTTATGCCATGGCAGTTATTATCAATCGTGCCTTGCCGGATGTGCGTGACGGCTTAAAGCCCGTACACCGTCGTATCATTTACGATATGCATGAGCTGGGCATGACCTACGACAAACCCTATAAAAAAAGTGCGCGTATCGTCGGCGATGTATTGGGTAAATATCACCCACACGGCGATTCCTCCGTATACGAGGCAATGGTGCGATTGGCGCAGCCTTTTTCCACACGCTATATGCTTGTGGATGGGCAGGGCAACTTCGGCTCTGTCGATGGTGACGGCGCTGCCGCCATGCGCTATACGGAAGCCCGTATGAGCAAAATCTGCCAACATTTGATTGGCGAAATAGACAAGGACACCGTGGATTTTGTGCCCAACTTTGACGAAAGCTTGCTGCAGCCGAGCGTGCTGCCGGCGCGTTATCCCAACCTTTTGGTTAACGGATCCAACGGTATTGCCGTCGGCATGGCGACCAATATCCCGCCGCATAACCTGCGTGAAATCATAGACGGCACCATCATGCTGATGGAAAATCCGGATGTGACGGTGGATGACCTTATGACGGTCATCAAAGGTCCAGATTTCCCAACCGGCGGACTGATTCAGGGCAGGCGCGGCATCAAGTCTGCTTATCGTACCGGTCGAGGCAAAATCCTGGTGCGTGCCAAGAGCGATATTGAGGAGATGGACGGCAATCGTCAGCGCATCATCGTCAGTGAGATTCCCTATATGGTAAACAAGGCCAAGCTTATCGAAAGCATAGCCAATCTTGTGAAGATGAAGCGTCTTGACGGAATATCAGCCATTCGTGATGAAAGCGACCGCCGCGGTATGCGCATCGTGATTGAACTCAAGCGCGATACCAATGCGCAGGTGGTGCTCAACTTCCTGTATAAACATACCCAAATGCAGGAAACCTTCGGTGCCATCATGCTCGCGCTTGTGGGCAACGAGCCGAAGCTGCTCAACCTCAAAGAAATGCTCTTCCACTATGTGGAGCATCAAAAAGAGGTGGTTACCCGCCGTACACTTTACGATCTGAACAAAGCCGAAGCCAGAAGCCATATTTTGGAAGGCTTACTCAAAGCGCTTGACCATATTGATGAAATCGTGGAGCTTATCAAGCGCAGCCCGGATACCTCCACCGCAAGAACCGGCTTGATGGATACCTTCGGCTTCTCCGAGCAGCAGGCGCAGGCCATTCTGGATATGCGTCTGGCAAGGCTCACCGGCTTGGAGCGCGACAGACTGCAGGCAGAGTATGACGAATTGCAGGAGCGCATCGCCTACCTGCGCAGTATACTGGAAAGTGAAGCCAAGCTGCTCTCCATTATCAGAGATGAATTAATAGAAGTGCGCGATAAGTACGCCGACGACAGACGCAGTCAGATCGTGCAGGCAACTGATGATATCGAGCTGATCGACCTTATCAAAGAGGAGAAGGTTGTCGTTACCCTGAGTGAGCTGGGTTATGTAAAGCGTATTCCGCTCAGTACCTATAAGGCGCAGAACCGCGGCGGCAAGGGTATTACAGCCGTGAAGAACCGAGATGAGGACGATACCAAGGAAATGCTTGTGGTAAGCTCCCATGACGAACTGGTGTTCTTCACGAATAAAGGCAAAGTATATAGTTTGCCGGCATATATGATTCCGGAAGCCCAGCGCATAGGCAAGGGTATCGCCATTGTGAACCTGATTGGCATAGACGTCGGGGAGCGCATCAGCACCGTGCTGTCATTTGCCGAAAAGGACGATGATAAGTTCCTTCTGCTTGCTACCAGGAAAGGTATGATCAAACGCAGCAGCCTGTCCGCCTATAAGAACATCCGCAAAAATGGTCTGGCAGCCATCACTCTGCGCGAAGACGACGAGCTTGTAGCCGCCGAAATATCCGACGGTACGAAAGATATCCTGCTGGGATCGCGCTATGGCAAAGCCATCCGTTTCCATGAAAGCCAGATTCGCGCTGCAGGCCGTACCAGTATGGGCGTGACGGGCATACGCTTCCACAAGGAGGATTACCTCATATCCATGGCGCTGGTGGATGAAACAAAACGAGTGCTCAATATCAGCACCAACGGTTACGGTAAATGCAGCAGCATTGCCGAATATCGCAGCCAAACAAGAGGCGGTACCGGTATCAAGGCGATGAAGCTCAGCGAACGCAACGGCCAGCTGGCGGCGCAGCTTCTTGTATCCGAGGATGAAGACATCCTGGTGCTCTCCGACAGTGGCATACTCATCCGTATTGAAGTGGCAAATATTTCCGTATCCGGACGTGCGACACAGGGTGTGCGCTTGATGAAACTGGACGATGGCGCGCAAGTAGCCAGCGTTGCCATTGCAGAGAAAGAGCCGGAAGAAATCGAAGAATTGGACGCACTCGAAGCAATCGACAACGACGATTCCGACGACTTCATTGAGGATCTCAGCCAGGACGAAGGACTGGATAGGGAAGACGACAGCAAAGCAGAGGAAGAGGACGACGATATATAACATAATTAGAACCGGGCGCTTGCTCGGTTTTTTAGTATCAGAACATTGTTTTCTATGGGCAACATAAGTGTAGAAGTAATTGACAAAACGGAATTGTTACAATTATAATAGCATTATTTAGGAGGAGGTTTTTATGAAAAAGAAGTTGCATATTTTTTTGTTGATACTATTGTTTCTTATTGTGGCTTATTTTGTCCTAACTCCTCACGTTGTATCGAATAGAATCATAAAATAATTTTTTGGAGGAAAAAATGAACACACCTGAAGAACGCAATGTTGAACCTATTGAGGAAACGAAAAAACCAGCCAATAAACTTAATCTCAAAAAAATA
>JBHADM010000160.1:0-7826 GCA_041855045.1 Bacillota bacterium
CCAACATCCGTCTGTACACCGGAAAACAAAACAATCAACGCAATTATAATGGAACTTGTACCCATAAACAAAACCTGAAACAAAAGCCAGGGATGCTTGCAGGACTTACTGTATTCAAATGCGTTTTTAGAATATTCCACAATCGCTTTGTGAAGGCTCTTAAAGGATTGAACAGTTGCGCCAAACGCTTTTACAACCTGTATGCCTCGTATGTATTCGACTGTTTCAGCACTCAGTTTTTCCAAAGCTTCCTGATAAATTGAAAGGAATTTCTTATCTCCTGCCATAAACCCAATGATAACAAAACCTGTGATACAAATTACAAGTAAGGCAATTCCCACTTTCAGATCAATAAGAAAACCAATCAACAAAGCAATAACAGGGGTCAGAACCGCGCTTGCATTATCCGGAATCAGATGGGCAACAATAGAATGTGTTTGCTCTGCATTATCATCAATAATTTTACGAATCGTTCCGGAAGAATGTTCGTCAAAAAAGCGAAATCCTGACTGAAGCAAACCTTCTATTCCCTTTTTCCTAAGGTTGCTTTCCAGACGAAAAGCCACAACATGGGTCAGCAATACGGACAGAATATATACAGTTCCTCCCAGTATTAATAGACCAACGATGCCAAAAGCATACATTTGTGCCGTGCTTGTGTTATGATGCACCAGCACTTGATTTAAATACAAATATATCTGATAATAAGCGCTTGTGGTCAAAAGCGTAGAAACAATTGTCAATGCTATTGCAACAAACACAATACACTTTTGTTTTGGTACATAAGAAAGAATTTTTTGATAAACTTTAAACATACTGCCTCCTAATAAACTATACTTTAGTTAAATATTACTAACCCTTGTTCTATTATTGTAACACCATTAATAGTATGATACAATAATAACAGTTAAATAAAGCTAATTACAATAATGTCTAATCGTGATATTTTATGAGGCCCTTATGCTAAGTTATGAATCAATATTACAAGATTTTAATTGCAAATTGGATACTACCTGTACAAAGTATCCACAAATAGGTTTAACATATCGTTTTGATAGAGATGACTGTAAAGGTATATATTGGGCATACGAATCAGCCGAATACATCATTGATATTCACGATGCCTATATTTTACAAGATATGGTTTTAGATGGATTCTCAAGCTTGGAGTCCTATATGCAATTCGTCACTGCCTATCTCATACAAGTAAAAGGCAGGTTTGTTGATTCGAAAACAGAACTAAGAAATCAAAGCTTATTTGTTTCACACATACACCACAAAGTTAAATATATACTTGAAAAAGGTCATGCATGTATAATATTTGGAATCAAATATAAACAATCTTTATTACGTAAAATGCTGAACGGAAAAGGTGATGTGGATAAGCTTTCTATGCAAAAATTCTTCTGGACTCAAGGTTCCCTTGTACATAAATCGATCGAAAAGATTATACACGAAATCACGCACTGTAAAATGGATATATTAGCCGCCAAGCTGTTCATGGATGCGAAAGCCATAGAATGGTTAAGCTTATGCTTAGATTCCTATTTAAACGAACAAACTCAAAATACTTTGAGCAGAACGGATAAAGACGCCATACAAATTGTCTGCACATATATAGAAAAACATTACAATGAAGACATACGGCTTGAAACACTGAGCAAAATAGCTTGCATGAGCATCTCCAAACTCAAGAACTGTTTTCGAGCAGCAAATGGTATGTGTATTACAGAGTATTTGCAGCGAAGCAGAATACATGCAGCTGAAGAAATACTACAACACCATGACAGAAGTATTGCTGAAACTGCCAAAATGGTGGGATACCAATCGGCCGGCAGATTTTCAGCTTTGTTTAAACGCTATCTCGGCAGGCTTCCTAAAGAAGTAAAAAAAGAGGGAAAAAGCATATAAAAACTGGCTATATATGATTACATGCATTATGCATGTAATCATATATAGCCAAAACATGTTATATAAAAAATGATTTTTAAAAATAAGCGGTCTTAATCATAAGCAGGCAGGCAACATTTTTTAAAATTTACGCTGCATGATATTCAGTATAAAGCTGCCATTTTGGAAATACGGCGCGAGCTGACTTTGGTTGAGCAGCAGCCGCATTTCCTCCATTGGAATGACCGTTTGTATCAAAGGAACCAACGTAAACACGATCAGTACAAAAATAACCCCGCGCACTGCCCCCATCACTCCCCCTGCCAAAGCATCGGCATGGCGCAAAGCCGGGAAACGGAAAATACCTTTCAATAAATTCAATACAATAGAACACAGGAAGAAGGCCAGCATATATACTGCAATAAATGCAATGATATGTATGAATACGCTGATGATGGTCTGTGAAATATAATCACCAAGTGTAAGCGACGTTGCAGACTGAAATACCTGTCCGCGTATATTCTGCGCCAAAATGGAGTCCAACGGTTTGGCAAGCTGCAGTCGATCCAATGCTGCAGTAATGGCGTTCGTATCAATATTCTGTATACTGATACCTGCTTCAGGCACGTTTTTTAACAATGTTTCCGCGCCGGTAAAATAAGACAATGAGGAAATAATGGCGGTATTTCCCAAGATATAGTCCACCAGCTTGGGAAAATAGAGAAATGAAACCATCACTGCCAATATTGCGCTGCCCAAACTCAATAAACTTTGGATAAATCCCCTATACATACCATAAATAATATTGATAGCGATGATACCGATAATAATATAGTCTACAATATTCATATATCCTCCTTAGGGCAAGCGTAATACATAAACATCTATGCCATCGGTCAAAAGCACTTTCCCGTTGTTCAGTTTACACAAATACCCGCTGACTCCGTTGGGCATCTCCAGAGGATAAGATGTAAAGCTGGTATCGTTAATAGAGGCTTTATAAATCGTGTTGGACGATATGGCATATAGATTTCTGCCGCTGACAAAGGCAACCGGAACAGCGTTTGGCAAAGTATAGCGCATGTCACGCCCTCCCGATACCATACGCAGCTCGTTAATGTTAGATGTGTCGGCACGCTGCCCTGCCTGTACAAAAAGCTTAAATCCATCCTCGCCATTGTGCATCTGATAATCCAGCAATTCCCATCCATATACCAATGACGGTTCCTTCACCTGCTTAGACAGGCGAAAATCATATACCAACATCCGGCGAGTGTTGATAATATCAATATTTCCATTATCATACAACACCGCATATGTTATATAGTTGCCTAAGGAAACTTCACCCGTATTCATCTTACCCACCTCAAAGGTATTGATTACGGTATTTGCCGCTGTGGAGTCGGTATCCAGCTTCAATGTCCACATAAATTCGCCGGCGCCCCCAAAAAAGCCGAAATCGAGTATTAACGCGTTTGCAAACGCATCACTCTCCTCATCTATTTGGGTTCCCTTTAGATCACTGACAACCAAGCGGCTCCGGCGTTCATTGCCCATGACCACACCAAAATACTGCTTATCTACCCTACCAAAAATTATATCTTGGCCGAGATTGTCGCTATAGGTGGAATTGCCATTTGCATCCAGCAAAAAAACACTGCTGCCGCGCCATATCAACACATGGGTATCATTGGCATAAAAGCCTGCATTTTCACCTACATCATAACTCCAACGCGTCGCGCCTGTATCCGACAGACAGTAAATTGTTCCGTTTTGATAATATAGCACTTTGTCGCCCATTGCGCGGTAAATGCTGGTAGGGAGCGTATTGAGCTTTCTAAAGTCGGCTCTATAGGCCTCCGGTGTAAATAAACCCGACACCAAATAGGCAACACTGATAATAAGCAGCAGCGTAAAAATAATCAGAATAATGCGCGCTCGTTTACCTATCTGAAACTTCATCCGACTTTGTTCCTGTCTTTTGTAATACCTTTATGCTGAGATAAAAGAGAAAAAGTACGCTAAAAACACCAATCAAGCCATAGGCGGATACTTCCAAACCTTTTAAAAACAATGTAGTCATATATTCCTCCTACAGACCCAAAAGCAATCCGGTAACCAATGTAATCAACATGCCGCCCGCTACGATAGAACCAAGCTGACCGGCTACGTTTGCACTGATGGACTGCATCAAGATAAAGTTTGTCGGGTCTTCCTTCTTTGCCATTTTCTGAATCACCCTCGCGCTCATCGGGAAGGCAGAAATGCCCGCCGCGCCAACCATGGGGTTGATTTTTTCCTTGCGGAACAGATTGATCAACTTTGCGAACAATACACCGCCGGCGGTATCAAACACGAAGGCTATCAAACCCAAACCCATAATCAACAGCGTATCTATACGCAGAAAATTTTCCGCGCGCATAGTGGATCCGATGGTGATACCCAGCAAAATAGTAACCAGGTTTGCCAACTCGCCTTGCGCGGTCTTGCTAAGTCTTTCCAACACACCGCATTCACGGATCAGATTGCCAAACATCAACGATCCAACCAGAGGTGCACTCATGGGAACAAGTATACCGGCAATGACTGTAACCAGTATGGGAAACAAAATCAAAATGGTTTTATTTGCTCTTTGTTCCCTATATTGCATACGAATTTTACGCTCATCCACAGTAGTCAAAGCACGAATCACAGGCGGTTGAATCACGGGTACCAGAGACATATAGCTATAGGCTGCCACGGATATGGGCGCCATATAATCCTTTAGATTGAAATGGTTGGCAACATATAAGGTCGTAGGGCCATCTGCCGCGCCAATGATGCCAATAGCAGACGCCAGCTTTAAAATCAGATTGGAATTGCCAGCGGTTTCCGGAAGTACAATCGGAACCAACGCAATAGACAGCAGAAACGTAGCAAATATACCGAACTGAGCTGCCGCTCCAAAGAAAATCATACTGGGATCTTTAATCAAAGGCGAAAAATCTATCATGGCTCCAACGGCAATAAAAATCAAAATGGGAAATAGCTCCGTTGCGATACCGGCGTTAAAGAGTACGCTTAAAAATCCCGGCTCTGCGTTCGTACCAATGACCGAGGGCATCATGGTTTCAAGCACAGGCGGCAGGTTTGCCAAAATGGCTCCAAAGCCGATGGGCAAAAGCAACGCGGGCTCATAGTCCTTTGCAATGGCCAAATATATCAAAATGGCGGCAATGACAAACATCACCAGCATTTTTAAACCTTCCACAGTAAAAACAAATGACACACCTGAAAACAGTTCTGCAATCATGCATAGCCTCCTAAAAGATTATAGCTTATTTTATCATAAGACGACTGGTTTCACAATGATGTAATGATTTCGTTTTGCTTTTTATGCAGGCTATATTTCAAATGATTACACAATGGAACTCCCCTACTGAAAAAAATAAAAAAATATAAATTTCCCCTTGAAAAAATTTTCAATAGGATATATAATAATACGCATGCGGGGATGGCGGAATTGGCAGACGCGCTAGATTCAGGTTCTAGTGAGCGCAAGCTCATGCAGGTTCAAGTCCTGTTTCCCGCACCAAATCACCTACCGCCTGTCGATAAAGGAGACTTTGTCGGTGGGTGGTCTTTTTTTTGCCTAAAAACCTAGTGTTTCAGAGCTTTTTTTGTTTTTACTTTTAGCTTTTATCTATACTTGGTGAGAGTAAAAATGCCCTTTCTGCGGAGAACAGGAATTTTTACATGTGTTTTTTGGTAAGCTCATTTTTGCCCATGCCCATTTTTTCCAAAGTTTTTTATTTGCATTATTCTAATCATGAAAATGCCACCCGAAGGTGGCGCTAGCTATATTTTAATATTGTCAAACAGTAATTTCAGATCCATTCCTAAACTGAAAGGTCATTTTTCCATCCACGGATATATTCACCTGATCTATGACCGCAAACCAGAGTGTTTCATCCCATTCTGTGAGAATAAGTGGGCGTTTTCTTATGTCCCGTATAAACCTATCTAATATTTTAGCCTTGGAGAGGCGTTCTTGCTTTTCTTCTTCCAGTAGCACTACTCTCTCCCTCGCTTGGGTATGGCGAGTCAGATAACTCTTGTTTCTCTCCATGAACTCTCTCTGGTTCTGTACGCTCTTAGCGTTCTCATAAATTGCTTTGCGGGAAAGTTCAGTAATAACCTCTAGCTCTCTATGCAGACTCTTTAGTTCTTCATCTATTTCCCTGGTATCACAAAGTGCGACTTTTAGCATTCGACAGTCGGAGAGTAAGCCATCCCTATTCTCCATCAATTTGTTGAATGCAATAAGAAAATTCTCTTTTACCTCATCCTCTGTTACAGCAGGGGTACTACAGGGTTTATTTTTGTTTTTCTTGTACTTCTCGTTACAACGATAGATTTCCTTGCGGTAGGTCTTGTTTTCTTTGTAACTCCCCCAAATCTTTCTGCCATAGAATCCACCACAATCTTCATAAACAAGCTTCCCTGCAAAGGGATTGCCACAACGCCCTACGCCTCCCCTTTGTTTTCTTCGCCTTATCTCTGCCTGTACGGCATCCCACTCCTCAGGATCTATTATCGCAGGGTGACTTTCTTCTACATAATACTGCTGCACCTGCCCTGTATTCTTCACCATCTTCTTGGTAAGGAAGTTGACACAATAGGTTTTCTGTAAAAGTGCATCCCCTTTATACTTCTCATTGCTTAATATGGACTGTACCACACAAGGTTGCCAATCTTTCTTGCCTGCTGGGGTTGAGATACCTTTATTCATAAGTTCCTTGGCAATGGCCGAGAAAGTCTTTCCTTCCATGAATAATCTAAAGATAAGGCGGATAATCTCAGCTTCTTCTGGTATTATCTCAGGAAATCCGTCCTCCCCTTTGCGGTATCCTAGGAATTGTTTGTAGGGTAATGAGACCTTCCCATCTGCCATGCGTTTGCGCTGTCCCCATGTAACATTCTCTGAGATGGAACGACTCTCTTCCTGTGCCAGGCTGGACATGATTGTAATCAAGAGCTCCCCCTTGGAATCCAAGGTATAGATGTTCTCTTTTTCAAACCAAATCTCTACCCCTTTTTCTTTGAGCTTACGTACCGTTGTCAGACTGTCTACTGTGTTTCTAGCAAAACGGCTAACGGATTTGGTTACTAGAAAATCAAACTTACCTTCCAAACCATCTGAAAGCATCTGTTTGAATCCTTCTCTCTTTTTGGTATTCACCGCACTGATGCCCTCGTCTGTATAGACCGCCACGAACTCCCAATCGGAATGACTTTGTATGAGTTTGGTATAGTAGTCCACCTGAGCTTCGTAGGAGCTTAGCTGTTCCTCACTGTCTGTGGACACCCTAGCATAGGCTGCAACCCTTCTCTTCCTATTAATATTCATCTCTTGTGCAGAGAGTATACGCTCTGTGGCTGGAATTACCTTTACACTAGCCATTGTCCTTTCCTCCTTTCGCTCGTATTCTTGCAGCGGCTTTCATTTCCTCTGTCCAACTCTCCCTTCGGGAAGGATTTTCCCAATGGACTATCTTCTCTGTTTTGTCATGAAATACAAAGTGTAGAATGCCATCGTCAGGAACTTGGATGTTAGCAATTTTCGCCTTGAATACCTCGGAATCATAATTACTCAACCCTAGCACCTCTGCACACTTTTTCTTAAGTATGTCCTCAGGAATCCGCTTTGCAGGGCATTCTCTTTTTCCTCTGTAAGTAAATGTCCTGCAAGCCCAGGTAACTTTGGCGTACTTTGTGCCAGAGCAGTTTGTTTTTCTACAGAAACTAGCCCCACAGCGTGTGCAATGAATCATACCCTTGAACTCACTAGGGTTCTTTTCCTTCGCATGGCTAGATTTCGCCAAGCGGCGTGCCATCTCTACTTGTACAGTTTCAAATCTTGCCTTGTCAATTATCCCCTCATGCGATCCTTCCAC